>NZ_JBHWGP010000002.1:282219-447918 GCF_042733155.1 Streptomyces sp. NPDC059740
GCGCCGCTAGCTCAGTTGGTTAGAGCAGCTGACTCTTAATCAGCGGGTCCGGGGTTCGAGTCCCTGGCGGCGCACCTGAGACCGAGGGCCTCCACGATCGTGGAGGCCCTCGGTGTGTCTGTACCCGGTGATGTCTGCCCATGTCAGGACCTGGGTGCCGTCACCTTCACCTGCCAGTCGCCGTCAGCGGTGCGGCCGGCCACCTCCACCCGTACGCCCGCGCCGGGGACGTCCAGGCTCTCGCCGGCCCCGAGGGGGGCGTCCGCCAGGGGCGGGTAGACCGAGGAGCCGCGGCACGCGGCGGTGCCGGGGTGGCCGTCCAGCACCTGGATCGGCCCCTCGCCCGAGGTGACGTCCGCGTCGACCCGGTAGACGAGGACTCCCTCGCGGCAGGCCGTGACGTCGTTGCCCACGCGGGTGCGGGCCTCGATGGCGAGCGCGCGGTCCGGTCCGGTGCGGACCACCACCATGCGGGTGCGGCGCTCCTCGCCGGGTTCGGCGGGGGCCGCGACCGGGCGCAGGGTGTGGACGGTGTCCGGGGAGAGGGCGGCGCAGTCGACCTGGGAGTCCTTGATCCAGCCGAGGCGCCACTTGTGCCAGGCGAAGGGTTCGGGGGCCAGTCCGAACTGGCTGCCCATGAGGTCCCAGTCGCCGACGTGGGTGTCCCAGTCGCCCTTGCCGTCCGTGGGCCGGTGGTAGAGGTCCGGCAGGTCGAAGACGTGTCCCGTCTCGTGGGCGAGGACGTTGCGGTCGGGCGGGCTCTGCTCGAAGGAGGTCACGAAGCGCGGCAGCGAGGTGTGGTCCGCGTGCAGCGGACGGTCGAGGTTGACCACCTTCGTGGCGTCGGAGTCGACGCCCGGCGCGTCGGGGTCGGCGACCAGGTAGACCAGGTCGTAGCGGCTGAAGTCGACACCGGGGTCGGCGGCGGCCACCGCGTCGCGCAGGTACGCCGAGCGGTGTCCGGCGTCCCAGTCCCGGCGTATGCCGTAGCTGCTGGAGCTGTGCGGCATCCGGACCCAGCGCCGGTGTATGTGCGGCCGGAGGGTGAAGCGTCCGTAGGAGGCCCGGGCGAAGAACCGGGTCGTCGAGGGGAAGTAGTCGGCAGCGAGCCGGTCCGGGTCGGCGGTGGGCTCGGCGTCGGGGAAGGACAGGAAGATCATGACCGCGTCGCGCGGACGGTCGGGGCGGGGGTAGGCCGTGTTCCAGGGGGCCACCCCCTCGGAGTGGTGCGCGCCGGTGCGGTCGGGGCCGCAGGGCGTCGCCGTGCCGGATGCCGTCGCCGGTGCCGTGACGACGGAGGTGGCTATGACCGCGCTGAGGCAGGCGGCCGCGGCCGCGCCACGACGACGGCGGTGACGGGCCCTGCCGGGCGGTGTCTGGGCACACCCCACGTCAACCTCCCGTTACTGGTTGGGGTCACCTCCTCACCATCCGCGGTCAGGGCGCGACACGCCCTGTTCCGGCACCCCAGACGAGTGACGCGTTCCCGCCCCTCACCCGTAACGCACCGTGACATACGATCGTTGGAAGAGTGCCCATGCGCAGAGTTGGGCAGAAATCGTCAAACATCCGTCACAGGTCTTGACGGCGGCGGGATCGTCACTGGCTGGACCGTCGCGCGAACCTCTATGATCGCCAGACTTTCCAGCGCGGATCCCCCTCCGGACGAGACAGGCGCCACGGGAGCGAGCAGTGAGCGGACACTCCGACGGCACACGCCGCGCCCCCGCGACCAGACTGCCGATCGTCACCCAAGGTGACCACGGTGACGGTCCGCCCTGCGAGGAGCTGGCGGACCACTCCGGTGGCAGACCCGAGCCCGCCGCGGAGCCGGGTCTCCCGCCCCGGCAGCAGGCCGGGCAGCAGCCGGCGGGGCCGCAGCCGGCCGTCCCCCGCCCGGGTGAGGAGGAACGCCACCTGCCGGCCCACGGTCACGAGGGCGGCGCCCCGGCCGCTCCCCCGCACCGGGCCGCGTTCGACGCGGCTCCCGCCGCCATGGCGGTGCTGGACGCCGCCGGGCGGGTGGTGACGGCCAACCGCGCACTGGGCGCGCTGCTGGGGGTGGACCCGCAGGCGGTCACGCCCGCGGTGCTCACCGAGGTGCTGGCCCTGGACGCGGCCGACGCGGTGGGCACCGCCTACCGGGCCGCCCTCGGCGGTGGCGGCGGGCGGTGCGGCACCCGGCGGCTGCGCGGAGCGGGCGGGGAGGTGGTGTGGGTGGAGCTGACCGTCGTCGCGCTGCCCGAGGCCCGGTCCCTGCTGGCCCTCGGCGACGTCAGCGACCGCCAGGACCTGCTGGCCCAGCTGCGCCACCGCCAGATGCACGATCCGGTCACCTTGCTCCCCAACCGCGCCCTGTTCTTCGAGCGCCTGACGGCGGCTCTGGAGACCACCGCCTTCGAGCAGGGCGCCACCGGGCGGATCGGCGTCTGCTACCTCGACCTCGACGGTTTCAACGCGGTCAACGACACCCTGGGCCACCATGTGGGCGACCGGCTGCTGGGCGCGGTCGCCCGGCGCCTGAACCGGGTCGCCGCGGAACCGGGCGGCGCGGACGGGGACGGCGGCCACCTGGTGGCCAGGCTCGGCGGTGACGAGTTCGCCCTGCTGGTGGAGGACTCCTCGGGGACCGAGCAGCTCGCCGACCTGGCCCAGCGGGTGCTGGACGCCCTGGAGCGGCCCTTCGACCTGGCCGGCCAGCGGCTGTCGCTGTCGGCGAGCATCGGGGTGGTGGAGCGGCTGGCGGCCGGGACCACCGCGACCGCGCTGATGCAGGCCGCGGACACGACGCTGTACTGGGCCAAGGAGGACGGCAAGGCCCGCTGGACGCTGTTCGACCCCGAGCGCAACGCGCACCGCATGACCCGGCAGGCGCTGTCCTCGACGCTGCGGCCCGCCCTGGAGCGGGGCGAGTTCACGCTGGAGTACCAGCCGCTGGTGGACCTCGCCGACGGCCGTCCGCACGGTGTGGAGGCGCTGGTGCGCTGGCGCCACCCGCAGTTCGGGCTGCTGCCGCCGGGGCGGTTCATCCAGCTCGCCGAGGAGAACGGCGCCATCGTCGAGCTCGGCCGCTGGGTGCTGCGCGAGGCCTGCCGTCAGGCCCGGGACTGGCACGTCCGCCACCCCGGCCGGCGGCCGCTGTTCGTCAGCGTCAACGTCGCCGTGCGGCAGGTGTGGGACTCCGACCTGGTGGCGGACGTCGCCGCGATCCTGGCGGAGACGGGCCTGCCGCCGCACCTGCTGCAACTGGAGCTGACGGAGTCCGCCGTGATGGGCTCCGCGGGGCGGCCGCTGCAGGCCCTCCAGGAGCTCAGCGACATGGGCGTGGGCATCGCCATCGACGACTTCGGCACCGGCTACTCCAACCTCGCCTACCTCAGCCGTCTTCCGGTGTCGGTGCTGAAGCTGGACGGGTCCTTCGTCCGCGGCTTCCGCTCCCCCGAGCACCCGAGCCCCGCCGACGAGACGATCGTGGAGGCGCTGGTGACGCTCGCGCACCGGCTGGGGCTGACGGTGACGGCCGAGTGCGTGGAGAGCGTGGAGCAGGCCGAGCGGTTGCGGCGGATCGGCTGCGACACCGGGCAGGGCTGGCTCTACTCGCGTCCCGTGCCGGCCGAGGACATCACGGCCATGCTGGACGACCCGCCGGACGTGCCCCTCCTGGGCTGACGCGTTCCCCGGTGCGTGAGCGGCCCTGCGGCGGGTGGCCCTACGCTTTGTCCGGGGCCGGGCGGGGGACGTCCGGGAAAGGGAGGACGGCGATGGCCGGGTCGGGTACGCAGGCGCGGGATACCTCAGGGGGTGGCGCCGCCCTGCTGGTGGCGGAGGCACGCCGGGGGCTGTTCGTGATGGTGGCCTTCCTGGCGCTGCTGTGGGCGGTGCAGCTGGCGAACTGGAGCGGGCACTACGCGCTGGACCGGGAGTACGGGCTGGTCCCCGGCGACCTGACGCGCCTGCCGGACATCCTCACCGCGCCGCTGCTGCACGGCAGTTGGTCGCACATCGAGTCCAACTCGGGGCCGCTCTTCGTGTTCGGCTTCCTCGCCGCCTACCGCGGGGTGGCCCGCTTCCTGGGGCTGACGGCGCTGGTGGCGGTGGTCAGCGGACTGACGGTGTGGGTCTTCGAGTCCGGTGACCACTACACCGTCGGGGCCAGCGGGCTGGTCTTCGGCTACTTCGGTTACGTGGTGGTGCGCGGCCTGTTCGACCGCAACCTCGTCGACTCGCTCATCGGCGTGGTGATGGCGGCGTCCTTCGCCTACATGCTGACCGTCGCGGTGCCCGGGGCGCCCGGCATCAGCTGGCTGGCGCACCTGGGCGGGCTGGCCGGCGGGCTCGTCGGCGCCTGGCTCTTCCGCGACCGGCGGCGCTCCCGCGAGCGGAAGGCCGCTGCCGCGCCGGCGATGGCCGGCGGTGCCGGGCAGCCCTCCGCACCGGCCGTCCAGGGCGCGCCCGACGGCCATCCCCGGGGGGACCTGCACCAGGAGCTGAAGGACCTCGGCCTGCTGTGAGCACGGCGGCGGCCCGGCCCCCTGGGGGTCGGGCCGCCGCGTGGTCAGGCGCCGAGGCCGGGCAGGTCGTAGGCGTCCGCGATCAGCTCGTAGGAGCGGGCGCGGACGGCGCCGGTGTGGGCGTTGGCGGTGATCATCAGCTCGTTCGCGCCGGTCCGCTTGGCGAGGGCGTCCAGCCCGTCGCGGACGGCGTCCGGGGTGCCGTGGACGATGTTGCCGAGCCAGTCGTCGACGAAGTCCCGCTCGATGTCGCTGAAGGCGTACGCCGCGGCCTCCTCGGGCGTGGGCACCAGCCCGGGGCGGCCGGTGCGCAGCCGCAGCATCGACAGCGCGCCGGTCAGTACCTGGCGGCGCGCCTCGGCCTCCGTCTCCGTGGCCAGCGCCGCCACGCCGATCAGCGCGTAGGGCTCGTCCAGGACGGCGGAGGGCCGGAAGGTCTCGCGGTAGAGGTCCAGCGCCGGCACGGTGTTGGCGGCCGAGAAGTGGTGGGCGAAGGCGAACGGCAGCCCCAGCTGCCCGGCGAGCTGCGCGCTGAAGCCGGAGGAGCCCAGCAGCCACACCGGCGGCCGGTGCGCGGACTGCACCCCGCCCGCTGCGTGGGACTGCACCGGGCCCGGCACGGCGTGGATGCGGGCGTAGGGGTGGCCGTCGGGGAAGTCGTCGTCGAGGAAGCGCAGCAGCTCGGCGAGGTGCTGGGGGAAGTCGTCGGCGCCCTCCCGGAGCCTGTCGGTACGGCGCAGGGCGGCGGCGGTGGCGCCGTCGGTGCCGGGGGCCCGGCCCAGGCCCAGGTCGACGCGGCCCGGCGCCATGGCCTCCAGGGTGCCGAACTGCTCGGCGATGACCAGCGGTGCGTGGTTGGGCAGCATCACGCCGCCCGAGCCGAGGCGGATGCGGTCGGTGTGGGCGGCGAGGTGGGCCAGCAGCACCGCGGGCGAGGAGGAGGCCACGCCCGGCATCGAGTGGTGCTCGGCGACCCAGTAGCGGGTGAAGCCGCGGCGCTCGGCGGTCCGGGCGATCTCCACGCCGGTGCGGATCGCGTCGGTGGCGGTGGTGCCCGCCCCGACGGTCACCAGGTCCAGTACGGACAGGGGGACGGGCGAGGTGCCCCGGGCGGTGCCGCGGATCTCGTCGTGCTGGTCGTCGTCGCCGCTCACGGGCGGGGCCTCCTCGGTCACTGCGGGGTTCTTGCGCGGCCGGCGGCACCCGTGGGGGCACCGCCGCGCCGCTCCAGCGCAACCGAGCCGGACCAGCCGTTATTCCGTCGCCCACGCCCGCGTACGGTCCGCGCTCAGCCCGTCGCCGCCGGTACCGGGGCGTGCCGGCTGAAGAGCGTGCCGAGCCGCGGGCAGACCACACCGTGCTCCACCAGGCGCAGCCCCTCCCAGACGGTGACCTGGTTGGCGGTGAGCACCGGTTTGTGCAGGGCCTCCTCCAGGTCCGGGAGGTAGGCGGCGGTGTGCAGGGCGGTGTCGGGCAGCAGCACCGCCTCCGCGTCGGGGTGGTCGCCGGCCCGTGCCATCGCAAGGACCTCCGGCAGGCCCCAGGTGCCGACCTCGGCTGCGGTGATGATGCCGCTGCCGCGGGTGGCGACGACCTCGGTGCCCGAGGCCCGCAGGAACGCCTCGAAGTGCGCGGCGACGTCGGCCGGGTAGGTCGCGGCGACGGCGACCCGGGTGGCGCCGAGGGCCCGCACCGCACGGGCGAAGGCGAAGGAGGTGCTGGAAGCGGGCAGTCCCGCGGTCTCCGACAGCTCGCGGACCTGGTCGTGGGCGCCCGCCCAGCCGAAGACGAAGCTGGCGCTGGTGCAGGCCCACACCACGGCCTGGGCGCCGCGGGAGACGATGTCGGCAACACCGTCGGCGAGCCGGTGGGCGGCGCCCATCTCCAGCAGCGCGTCGACGCGGTGGGCGTCCTCGCCGATGTCGGTGTGGACCAGGGGCAGCCTGACCTCGCCGCTGTCCTCGGCGTCGTTCAGGATCTCCTCCAGCCGGGGGTAGTCGTCCTCGGCGGAGTGACCGGGGTAGAGGAAGCCGACCGTGGGCATGGCACTCTCCATCTCTCCGGGCGGGTGCCCGGGTGCGGTGCTGCGACCCCCGTCCCCGGCGCGGGCCCGGGGCGGGGCGGCTGCTGCCGGGCGGCACCGGGGTGCCGCCCGACGGCCGGGTCACACGGGCGGTTGACCGCCCGGCTCGTCGGGCAGGGCCGGCTGCTCCACCCCCTCCACCACCTCGAAGTCCCCGGCTCCGGCCACGGCGGCCTCGGCGGCCACCAGCGGATCGGCGACCAGGGGGAGGCCGTGGTGGGGCGTGCGGGCGGGCCAGCCCGCGGGGCCGCTGCGCGCCGCCGGGTCCAGCAGCGCCTGGTAGGGGCCGACGGCCTCGGCGCCTATCGCCCGCAGCGCGCTCCACATCGTCACCTGGTTCGCCGAGAGCACCGGCATGCGCAGCTCGGCCTCCAGCTGCGGGATGACGTCGTAGGTGGGGAGGTTGGTGCAGCTGATGAACAGCGCGTCGGCCCCGCCCACCACCGCCTGCCGGGCCATGTCGACCACGTCGCGGTAGGGCACCTTCCAGATGTGCCGGGTCAGTCCGAGGTAGGCGCGGCCGGTGACGTGCACGCCGCCCTCGCCGAGGAAGGACTCCAGCGAGTCCGTCACGGACTTGGTGTACGGGGTGACGACGGCGACCCGGCGCGCCCCGACCTCGCCCAGCGCCTGGAGGAGCGCTCCGGAGGTGGTCAGGGCCGGGACCTCGCCCACCTCGCGCATGGCGGCGCACATGCCGCGCTCACCGGTGACGCCGCCGACGAAGCTGCCCGAGGTGCAGGCGTAGGACACCACCCGGGGCTCCACCGCGCCGAGTGCCTGGACGGCCTCCCGCAGGGTCTCGTGCTCGCTGACGAGCCGTGCCATGTCGAGGCTGACCTCGACGGGGACGAAGGGGGTGCGGGTGAGGTGGAGGGAGACGCTGTCGGGTACCCAGCGCCACAGTTCGCGGTCGAGGGCGAAGTCGAAGGGCGCGACGACACCGACGCCGCGTTGGGGTTCCGGGCCCCCGAGGAAAGAGACGTCCATACATTGGCCCCAGAAAAAGAAGAAAAAGGGACGACGAAACAGGCCATTGGCCGAGGAATTTGGAGCTGCCGGAACAAGCCGGGACGTCGGGACAGATCCGTTGTTGACACGGTAGTTACGAGTTCTTAGCGTGGTCAATCCTCGATCGGAAAAGGCTTTGCCGACACCACGATCCCGGCCCGACCAGTAAAAAGCCCGCGCGTTACAGAACGGTTTCTGGCCAATGACCTCATGCACCGTCCTCGTCCTCGGCGGAGCCGACGCCGCGCCGCCCGATCTCGGCCGACTGGCCGGCCGGGCCCGCGTGGTCCATACCGACGAGAAGCAGCTGGCCGAGCAACTACCCACCGCCGACGTGCTGTTGGCCTGGGACTTCACCTCCGACGCCGTGCGGGACGCGTGGCCCGGCGACGGGCCGCGGCCGGCCTGGGTGCACACCGCCAGCGCCGGCGTCGACCGCCTGCTGTGCCCCGCCCTGGTTGCCGACGACACGCTCGTCACCAACGCGCGCGGCGTGTTCGAACAACCCATCGCCGAGTACGTCGCCGGACTCGTCATCGCGATGGCGAAGGATTTCCACGGCACCTGGGAACTCCAACGGCAACGGCGTTGGCGGCACCGGGAGACACTGCGGGTTGCGGGAAGCCGTGCACTCGTGGTGGGTTCCGGGCCCATCGGTCGCGCGGTCGGACGCACTCTCAAGGCACTGGGTGTCGCCGTGGACCTGGTGGGGCGGACCGCCAGGCCGCAGGACCCCGAATTCGAACAGGTCCGTGCGGCGGCGGAGCTGGACCGTCTTCTGCCCTCCGCCGACTGGGTGGTGTGCGCGGCGCCGCTCACCGAGGAGAACCGCGGCATGTTCGCCCGCCGCACCTTCGCCCTGATGAAGGAGACCGCCCGGTTCGTCAACATCGGCCGCGGGCCGCTGGTCGTCGAGCGCGACCTGGTGGCCGCACTGCGGGAGAGGCGGATCGCCGCGGCGGCCCTCGACGTCTTCGAGCACGAGCCCCTGGCCCCCGACGACCCGTTGTGGGACGTGCCGCACCTGGTGGTCTCCCCGCACATGAGCGGGGACACGCTGGGCTGGCGTGACGCGCTGGCCGAGCAGTTCGCCGACAACTTCGACCTCTGGGCGGCCGGCCGCACCCCCCGCAACGTGGTCGACAAGCGCCGGGGCTACGTCCCCGTGGACTGATCCGGCCCGCCCGCCACCGTCCACCGAGCACCCCGCATCCTGGAGGACACGTTGCCGCAAGCCCCCACCGACCTCGCCGAGTTCACCGCCGTCGCCCTGACCGCGGGGTACGCGGCCGGCGACTTCACCCCCGTCGAGGCCACCGAGGCCGCCCTCGCCCGCGCCGAGGCCGCGCAGCGGAGCGTGAACGCCTTCACCGCCATATCGGCCGACCAGGCCCTGGCCCAGGCGAAGGCGTCGGCCGACCGGTGGCGCGCCGGTTCGCCGCTCGGCCTGCTCGACGGCGTGCCGGTCACCGTCAAGGACCTGGTGCTGATGCGGGACACGCCGACGCTCCGCGGCTCCCTGACCATCAGCCCACAGGACGGCCCGTGGGACGAGGACGCGCCGCCGGTGGCCCGGTTGCGGGAGCACGGGGCCGTCTTCCTCGCCCGCACCACGACACCGGAGTTCGCCTGGAAGGGCGTCACCGACAGTCCGCGCCACGGCGTGACCGGCAACCCCTACGACCCGGCGCGCACCGCCGGCGGGTCCAGCGGCGGGGCCGCGGCCGCGGTGGCGGCCGGTGCGGGGCCGCTGAGCGTGGGGACGGACGGCGGGGGCTCGGTGCGCATCCCCGCCTCGTTCTGCGGGATCTTCGCGCTGAAGCCGACCTACGGGCGCGTGCCGATGTACCCCTCCAGTCCGTTCGGGACGCTGGCGCACACCGGCCCGATGACGCGGGACGCCGCCGACGCCGCCCTGATGCTCGACGTCCTCAGCGGCTCCGACTGGCGGGACTGGTCGCAACAGGCGCCCCCCGCGCAGTCGTTCGCCGCAGAGTGCCGGGCGGACGTGCGGGGCCTGCGGATCGCCTACAGCCCCCGGCTGGGCTGGGACGTGCCGGTCGACCCCGAGGTGGCGCGGGCCGTGCGCCGGGTGGCCGAGCGGCTGGCCGAACTCGGCGCGGTCGTCGAGGAGACGGACCCCGGGGTCAGCGATCCGCGCGAGGCCTTCGAGACGCTGTGGTTCAGCGGCGCGGCCCGCGTCGTGCAGCACATGGACCCCGAGCGGCGCGAGCTGCTGGACCCGGGGCTGCGCGAGATCTGCGAGCAGGGGGCGCGGCTGACGGCGCTGGACTACCTGGCGGCGGTGGACGAGCGGATGGCGCTGGGCCGGGCCATGGGCGACTTCCACACCCGCTACGACCTCCTGCTGCTGCCCACCGAGCCGCTGACGGCGTTCGAGGCGGGCGTGGAGGTGCCGGCCGGGTCGGGGATGCGGCGGTGGACGGAGTGGACGCCGTTCACCTACCCGTTCAACATGACGCAGCAGCCCGCGGCCAGCCTGCCCTGCGGCCTGGACTCCCGGGGGCTGCCGATCGGCGCCCAGCTGGTCGGGGCCCGGCACGCCGACGCCCTGGTGCTGCGGGCGGCGCACACGCTGTACGAGGCGGGGGTGGCGGACCTGCCGCGGCCGGTGCTGCCGGACTGAGGCGTGCCCCGGGGCCGGCCCGGGCGGCGGCTGCGAGCACCGTCCCGACCGGCCCCGAGGTGCGGCGGGCCTCAGGCCCGGCGGTAGTTGAGGGTCTCGCCGACGGCGCCGGCGCGCCAGAGGTCCTGGCAGGCGTCGGCCATGCGGTCCAGGCCGTCGACGACCTGCCCCCACACGATGCCCGGCACCCAGCCCGCGTCACCGTTGATCAGCAGGTTGTTGCGCTCGTAGAACAGCGCGAGGTCGACCACGGTGGTGGTGCGCCGCGCCTGGGAGCTGTCCTCGTAGCCGTAGGCGGCGTTGCCCAACTGGGTCTGGGTGAAGGTGAAGTAGCACAGGTCGCCGGGGATCGGCGTGATGGTGGGGTTCTCCAGTGGCGGCTCCTCCGGGGCGAAGGGCGGCACGAGGGCGTAGATCTCGTTGCGGGCGTACTTGGCGTGGTAGACGTCGCCGCCCAGCGGCAGCGCGTTCCACACGGCGTTGCAGGTGATCGGTGCGCGGTCGTCGAGCAGTTTCGCGGTGCAGGTGACACCGCGCTTGTCGAGGGAGACTTCGATGTAGCGCTCGGTCATGATCCGATCGTAGGGACGCGACCCCGGCGAACGGAACATCTCGTGCAGATCGTCTTACGGGCTGGAAACGACCGGCATAACCCGGCCGTGGAGCGGGTAGCGGCGCGCCCATGGCTCCACCACAGGAGAAGTACCCAAGACAGAGACGCCAGTTGAGAGGTGCACTGCCTCGCCGATCGCTGCTCGCGGGGGTGGCGGCGCTCGGTACGGCGGCCACGACGGGCCTCACCAGCGCCTGCAGCCGGATCTCCCTGGAAGACGCCGGCAACGGGGGTGACCTGCTGGAACGGCTGAAGGCCCAGGGCACGGTCAAGCTGGGCCTGGCGGGTGAACAGCCCTACGGCTACATAGGCCGCGACGGGAGGATGACCGGCACCTCACCCACCGTCGCGAAGATCATTTTCGGCCGCCTCGGCGTCCCGGACGTCCAGCCCTTCGCCACCGAGTTCGGCTCCCTGATCACCGGGCTCAACTCACAGCAGTTCGACGTAGTCGCCGCCGGGATGTACATCAACCCCGACCGATGCCAACAGGTCCTCTTCGCCGACCCCGAGTACCAGATGCTCGACGCGTTCATCGTCCGCCGCGGCAACCCGATGAACCTGCACAGCTACCGCGACGTCGCCAAGGCCGGGGCGCGACTGGCCACCGGCGTCGGCTACGCGGAGATCGCCTACGCCAAGGAGGGCGGCGTCCGGCACGTGGGCACCCTCCCCGACCCGCTCGCCGGCCTGCTCGCCGTGGAACAGGGCCGCATCGACGTCTTCGCCGGCACCGCGGTGACCGTCCGCAACGTCGTCAAGCAGTCGAGGACCACCAAGGCCGAGGCGACGGCCGAGGTCACGCCGCTGGTCGACGGCAAGCCGGTGATCGACGTGGGCGCCTTCGCCTTCCGCCCCTCGGAGTCGAACCTGCGCGACGCCTTCAACACCGAGCTCCACAAGATGCGCGCCAGCGGCGAACTGCTGCGGGTCATGCGGCCGTTCGGCTTCGGAGAGAAGCAGATGACGACCATCACGGCCAAGGAGAAGTGTCAGCCATGAGCGACATCACCTGGGGTCTGTGGAAGCTTCTGCTGAGCGGCGTCTGGGTCACCGTGCAGCTCACGGTGGCGAGCGCCGCCCTCGCCCTCGTCCTGGCGTTCGTGGTCGGCGTGGCCAGGACGCACCGGCTGTGGATCGTGCGGTTCGTCTCCGGCGCCTACTTCGAGGTCTTCCGCGGCACCTCCGCGCTGGTCCTGATGTTCCTGGTCTTCTTCGGCCTGCCGGTCGGACTGGGCTGGCAGCTGGTACCGATGTGGGCCGCCGTCCTCACTCTCGGCCTCACCTACGGCGCCTACGGCTCGGAGATCGTCCGCGGCGCGCTGGCGGCGGTGCCGGTGGCGCAGCGGGAGGCGGGCGTGGCGCTGAACTTCACGCCCTTCCAGCAGCTGCGCAAGATCTGGCTGCCGCAGGCGTGGCCCGAGATGGTCCCGCCCTTCAACAACCTCTCGATCGAGCTGCTCAAGGGCACCGCGCTGGTCTCGATCCTCGGCGTCGGCGACATCGCCTTCAACGCCTCGCTGGTGCGCAACGCGCTCTCGCAGAGCGCGCCGGTCTACACCGTCATCCTCGTCATGTACTTCGTGCTGGCCTTCGTCATCACCCGCGGCATGCGCGTGGTGGAGCGGCGGGCCAAGGCCGGTGTCGGCCGCACCCCGCCACCGCGGGCCGGCCTCAGCCGCCGCCTCGCCGTACCGGAGCAGGCGGGTCCGGCGGCCGCCGGCCCGGGCCGGACCCCTGCCGCCGGTGAGGGGGGTGTCCAGCGATGAGGTTCCACTGGTCCGCGGTGGGCGACTTCCTGCCGATGTTCTGGGACGGTCTGCTCGTCACCCTGCAGGCGCTGGTGCTCGGCGCCCTGATCGCCTTCGCGCTCGGCCTGGTGTGGGCGCTGGCGCAGCGCTCGGACCTGCGGGTGGTGCGCTGGCCGGTGACGGCCGTCACCGAGTTCGTCCGCAACACCCCGCTGCTGGTGCAGCTGTTCTTCCTGTACTACGTGATGCCGGAGTGGGGGCTGACGCTCTCGCCGCTCACCACCGGCGTCGTGGGCCTGGGCCTGCACTACTCGACGTACACCGCCGAGGTGTACCGGGCCGGTATCGACGGGGTGCCCGCCGGGCAGTGGGAGGCCGCCACCGCGCTGAGCCTGCCGCGCGGCCGGACCTGGACCTCGGTGATCCTGCCGCAGGCGATCCGCCGCGTGGTGCCCGCCCTCGGAAACTACGTCATCGCGATGCTCAAGGACTCTCCGATGATCTTCGCCATCGGGGTGCTGGAGATGCTGGGCCAGGCCAAGCAGTTCTCGGCCCAGACCTTCCTCAGCCTTGAACCCCTGGCCCTGGTCGGCGTCGCTTTCGTCGTCATCGCCTACCCCGCCTCCCTCCTCCTGCGAGCCCTGGAGCGCCGCCTTGTCCGTTGAACCCCAGCCCACGCCCGAGTCCCCCGCCGCAGGCTCCCGCGGCGCGACGGACGACGCAGCCACCACCGCCGCACGGCCCGCCGCCCCGGCCGCCTCCGGGAAGGGGGCCGCCGAACTGGTCCGCTTCGACGCGGTCACCAAGCGCTTCGGCAGCCAGACCGTCCTGGACTCGCTGGACTTCACCGTCTCCAGCGGCCGGCACGTCACCCTCATCGGACCCTCCGGCTCCGGCAAGACCACGATCCTGCGGCTGCTGATGACGCTGCTCAAGCCCGACGAGGGCCGGATAACGGTGGCCGGCACCTCCCTCACCCACGAGGAACGCGGCGGGAGGCTGGTGCCGGCCGGCGAGAAGCACATGCGCGAGGTGCGCAAGAACATCGGGATGGTCTTCCAGCAGTTCAACCTCTTCCCCAACATGCGGGTGCTGCGCAACCTCACCGAGGCCCCCGTCCACGTCCTGGGCATGGACCGGGCGGCGGCCGAGGAGCGCGCCCGCGAGCTGCTGGAGCTGGTGGGCCTGACCGACTGCACCGACAAGTACCCGGCCCAGCTCTCCGGCGGCCAGCAGCAGCGGGTGGCGATAGCCAGGGCCCTGGCCATGCGCCCGCAGGTGCTGCTGCTGGACGAGGTGACCTCCGCCCTCGACCCGGAGCTGGTGGCGGGCGTGCTGGACCTGCTGCGGGACATCGCGCGCTCGACCGACATCACCATGCTCTGCGTGACCCACGAGATGTCCTTCGCCCGGGACATCTCCGACGAGGTGCTGATGTTCGACTCGGGCCGGGTCATCGAGTCCGGGCCGCCCGAGCAGATCTTCGGCGACCCGCGGCACGAGCGCACCCGCGAGTTCCTGCGGGCCGTGGTCTGAGCACGTCCCCGTGCCCGGACCGCCGCCGGACGCGGACCGGGCACGGGGCGTACGCCGGCGCCCACCGTGGATCTCACGGCATATGCCGCTGTCAGTACATGTGGGGATGCCGGACCCTACCGGAAGGGCAACCCCCGTTCTTTCTGTCAACGGACCCTCCCAGGCAACCGGTTGACCGCTATCGTGGGAGGGTCACGCCGCGGCGCACGACCGGGTACCCTCCCGGCCGGCTCTCCGGCAGGCCGCACCACCGTCCGATCCACACCCGCACCACCGCGAAACCGCACAACGGTCACGACCTTGCAGGGGGGACACCGTGGCGCTGCAACCCGAGCCCAACGCGCCGCTGCACGCCGTGCGGAACGCCCTGCGCGTGCTCGACACCGTCTCGCGCCACCCGGACGGCGTGACCGACTCCCAGATCGCCAGGGCCACCAGCCTCCCCACCCCGTCGATGGCGCAGATGCTGGCGATGCTGCGCAGCGAGGGCTACGTCCAGCAGCTCTCCGACGGCGCGTACGTCACCGGCTCCTCCCTGACCGAGCTCGGCTCCGGCGCCTCCCACGACGACTCGCTGCGCACCAAGCTCCAGGAGACCCTCGCCGACATCCGGGACTCCGTCGGCGCCGCGGTGTACGTGAGCCGCTACATCGACGGCGAGGTCCGCATCCTGCACTACGCGGACGGCCCGGGCACGCCCAAGGTCAACGAGTGGGCCGAGTTCCGCCGCACCGCCCACGCCAACGCCGTCGGCAAGTGCCTCCTGGCCCAGCTCGACCACGACGGGCGCAAGGACCACCTCTCGCGCCACAAGACGGCCCGGCTGACCTCGCGGACAATCACCAACGAGCGGGTCCTCTTCCACCGGCTCGACAGCCAGCCGCCGACGGTCCCGGTCCTGGACCTCCAGGAGTACGCCGTGGGCACGGTCTGCGCGGCGGTGCCGATCACGGCGGGCTCGGCCGTCGGCTGCCTGGCGGTGTCGATGCCGCTGGAGAAGGCCCACCGGCTGCGCAAGGCCGCCGAGACACTGAACCGCCGGGCCGCCCCGGTCCTGCTCGCGCTCACCATCTGACCGCTGCGGCCGGGTGGCCGGGCGGTGGTCAGGAGCACCCCCGGAAAGCAGGTAGTATTTCTGTCGTCAGCAGGCGCCGCTAGCTCAGTTGGTTAGAGCAGCTGACTCTTAATCAGCGGGTCCGGGGTTCGAGTCCCTGGCGGCGCACCTGAGACCGAGGGCCTCCACGCATGTGGGGGCCCTCGGTCGTGTGCTGCGTGAGGCGCCTCACGCCGCCCGGGTGCCGCGCCTCACAGGGTCCCGTCCCCGGCTCTGCGGCCCGTCCTAGAACTGGACGTCGGAGCAGGCGTAGAAGGCGTTGGAGGTGTCGGCGATCGTCCACACGGCGACGATGAGCTGCTTTCCGGTGCGTCCGCCGGGGATGGTGCCGGTGTGGGACGCGGTCGAGCCGGGCTGCGTGCCGTTCATGGGGACGGTCAGGAAGGGCGTGGTGTCCAGCTCGGACCGGGTCAGCGGCTTCGTCGGGTCGTAGCCCTGCTTGGTCAGGTAGTACTTGAAGTCAGTGGTGGCGTGGCGGGCGGTGAAGCGCCAGGTGAAGGTGTAGCGCTGGCCCGCAGTGACCTTGGTGGCCGGCCACTGCCCGCCCCTGGGGTCGTCGAGCTGCGCGAACCGGCTGTTGCCGCCGGCGCAGATGCTGCCGTCGGCGGGGCCCGCCGAGGGGAAGCCCTTGGGACCCTCGACGCTCTGCGGTTCGTACTGGATGTCGCCGCAACCGGTGACGGTGCCGCCCGCGCACAGCGCCTGCCGGCTCGGCGGCTGGTCGGTGTAGCCGTGGCTGGAGGCGGTGCCTCCGGTGGCCAGGACGGTGAGGGCGGCCAGGGCCGCCGAGACGGTGACGGTTCTCAGGCTCCTGCGCATGCGTCGCTCCCGGTGACGGTGGGGTTTCCAGCCGGACACGTGCGATTGGTACAGACCAACTGGCAGAGTATTGCCTAGTGTTGCGGCCGCACAGGCGAAAGGCGGCCAACCGGGACGACTCCGTGCGCCACAGGGGAACCGGCCGTGTGCGCGGGGAGGCCGGCGGGGCGCCGCCGTGAAGGTGTGCGGGTGGCAGGCCGGACGCCGGCACAGCAGGCCACACTCCCCTCACCCGCCGTCACGGTGGGTCGCGGCGGCGTGGGGGAACTCACTCAGCGGACCGCCTCCACGGCCCCGGCTGCGGGCCGGAGCACCTTCGGCGGTCGTGTAGAGTTTTCCAGGTCAGCAGGCGCCGCTAGCTCAGTTGGTTAGAGCAGCTGACTCTTAATCAGCGGGTCCGGGGTTCGAGTCCCTGGCGGCGCACAGCTACGAGGAAGCCCCTCGCTCTGGTGAGCGGGGGGCTTCCTCGTGTTCGCGGGGGTGGCTCAGACCAGGTCGACGAGGTCCGCGATGGAGTCGACGACGCGGGACGGCCGGAACGGGTACTTGTCGACCTCTTCGGTCCCGGTCAGTCCGGTGAGGACGAGGAAGGTCTCCATGCCGGCCTCCAGACCCGCGAGGACGTCGGTGTCCATCCGGTCGCCGATCATGGCGGAGGTCTCCGAGTGCGCCCCGATGGCGTTGAGCCCGGCACGCATCATCAGCGGGTTCGGCTTGCCGACGAAGTAGGGCTCCCGCTTGGTGGCCTTGGTGATGAGGGCGGCGACCGAGCCGGTGGCGGGCAGCGCTCCCTCGGCGGAGGGACCGGTCTCGTCGGGGTTGGTGGCGATGAACCGGGCACCGTTGTTGATCAGGCGGATCGCCTTGGTCAGGGCCTCGAAGGAGTAGGTCCGCGTCTCGCCGAGCACCACGTAGTCGGGGTCGGAGTCGGTCAGGACGTAGCCGATGTCGTGCAGGGCGGTGGTCAGCCCAGCCTCGCCGATGACGTAGGCGGTGCCGCCGGGCCGCTGGTCGTCCAGGAACTTGGCGGTGGCCAGCGCCGAGGTCCAGATCGACTCCCACGGGACGTCCAGCCCGATGCGCTTGAGGCGGGCGTGGAGGTCGCGCGGGGTGTACATGGAGTTGTTGGTCAGCACGAGGAAGGGCCGGCCCGACTCCCGCAGCCGCTTGATGAACGTGTCGGCGCCGGGCACCGGGATGCCCTCGTGCATCAGCACGCCGTCCATGTCGGTCAGCCATGACTCGATCGGCTTGCGCTCTGCCACTACCGCGTCTCCTGCCTGGGTGGGTGCCTGGTACCGGTCGGGCGTCCGTCCCCGCTGCGGGCAGCCTGCCCGCGCCACCTGGGGTCATACGTTCGGCCGACGGGGCCAGCGTATGCCAGGTGGGCGGACTCGGTGCGGCGGTCCGTCCTGCGGACCGGGCCGCGTCCGGGGCGTGCCCTGCCCGCTCGCCGCCCGGTCCTTCAGGGCACGGCGGGGGCGGGCAGGGTGGGGGCGTCGCCCGAGAAGAGCGGGGCCAGCACCAGGTGGGCGGCCCCGTCCGCCACCACCCGGGCCCCGGCTTCGGGGAAGGAGACGCCGGGGGTGGTCACGCCCGGGGTGCGACGTTCGGGTGCGCCCAGGGCCTGCCCGACGCCCGCGAGGAAGGTGTCCGGGTGTGCCAGCGCGACGCGCCCGCCGAGGACGACGTGGTCGACGTCGAGGAGTTCCACCAGGTTGCGGGCCGCCACCCCCAGCACCCGGGCGGCCCTCGCGATCTCCCCCCGGGCGACCGCCGCCAGCGCGAGGGCCTCGACACAGCCCCGCTTCCCGCAGACGCACTGCGGTCCGTCGAGCTGGAGCACCTGGTGCCCGAACTCGCCGGCGGCGGTCCGCTCGCCACGGTGCAGCAGGCCGCCGATCACCAGGCCGGCGCCGAGACCGGTGCCCAGGTGGAGATAGGCGAAGGTGTCACGCGGCCGGGCGGGGCCCACGGCGGACACGACCGGTTCCCGGGTGAGGCCGAGGGCGGCGGCGTTGGTGTCCTTGTCGACCACCACGGGCAGCCCGGTCCGCTCGGCGAGCGCCCGGCGCAGCGGGAAGCCGGCGAGGCGGGGCACCCCGGTGACCGGCCCGAGGACGCCGCGGTCGTGGTCGAGGGGGCCGGGGCTCGCGACGCCGACGCCCAGTACCCGGGAGGGCTCGACCTCCGCGAGCGCGGCGGCGACCTCGTCCGCCACCACCGCGAGCACCTCCTCGACCCGGCCGCCGAGGTCCAGGGCCGCGGTGCGGACCCGCCGCGGGGAACCGGCGAGGTCGGCGAGGACGGTGGTGACCTCGTCGCGGTCGAGGTGGACGCCGACGGCCCAGCGGGCGGTGGGGTCCAGCCGGAGCACGGTGCGGGGCTTGCCGCCGGTGGAGGCGCGGCGTCCGGCGTCCACGGCGAGCCCCTCGGACCGCAAGCGGGCGGTGATCTTGCTGACGGCCTGCGGGGTGAGGCCCGTGTGCGCGGCCAGCTCCAGCCGGCTGACACCGGCCTCCCCGGCCGCCCGGAGCAGGGCCAGCACCAGGGCCGCGTTGTGGTGGCGCAGCGCCAGGAGGTTGGCGCCGGCCGCCGTGGAGCTGCGGGCCGCCTCGCCGCCTGCGTCCTCGACGGGGAGGGGACGGGCGTCCTGCTCGCTGTCTTCGATGGTGCTCACCCCGCCCTTGTCGGCATCACGGTCCGCGTCGCTTGCACTTTAGCAACAGCGTTGCTTAAGTGGCTGCCATGAACGGTACGAGCGCCCCCTCCCCCGCACCGGCCCCGCTCCGCGTCGGCCTCATCGGCTACGGCCTGGCCGGTTCCGTCTTCCACGCCCCGCTCATCGCGGCGACCGAGGGCCTGGTACTGGACACGGTCTCCACCTCCAGCCCGCAGCGCCAGGAACAGGCGCGGGCCGAGCACCCGCAGGTGCGCACCGTCGCCTCACCGGAGGAGGTCATCGCCCGCGCCGGCGAGCTGGACCTCGTGGTGATCGCCTCCCCCAACAAGACCCACGTGGAGCTGGCCGCCGCCGCCCTCCGGGCCGGCCTTCCGGTCGTGGTCGACAAGCCGCTGGCCGGCACCGCCGCCGAGGCCGAGGAGCTGGACGCCCTCGCCCGCGACCGCGGCCTGCTGCTCTCCGTCTTCCAGAACCGCCGCTGGGACAACGACTTCCTCACCCTGCGCGAGCTGGTGGCGGACGGCGCGCTCGGCGACGTCCAGCGCTTCGAGTCCCGCTTCGAGCGGTGGCGGCCCAGGCCCAAGGGCGGCTGGCGGGAGTCCGGCGACCCCCGCGAGATCGGGGGTCTCCTCTACGACCTGGGCAGCCACCTCGTCGACCAGGCGCTCACGCTGCTGGGCCCGGCGCAGACCGTCTACGCCGAGTCCGACGTGCGCCGCCCCGGCGCCGAGGCCGACGACGACACCTTCATCGCCCTCACCCACGCCGGCGGCGCCCGCTCCCACCTGTGGATGAGCGCCACCACCGCGCAGCTCGGCCCGCGCTTCCGCGTCCTGGGCAGCTCCGCCGGTTACGTCAAGTACGGCCTGGACCCGCAGGAGGCCGCGCTCCGCGAGGGCCGCCGCCCCGGTACCGAGGGAGGCACCTGGGGCGTGGAGGAGGAGGGCTCCTGGGGCCGTCTCGGCGCCGGCGAGTCCCCCCTGACGGGCGGCGGCCACGCGGTCCCGACCCGGCCCGGCGACTACCCCGCCTACTACGCCGCGATCGCCCGCGCCCTGCGCGAGGGCGGGCAGCCGCCGGTCACCGCCGCCGAGGCCGCCGCGGCCCTGCGCGTCCTGGAGGCGGCGCGCCGCTCGGCCGCCGAGGGCCGCACCATCCGCCTGGACCAGAAGGAGGAGAGCGCGTGACCACGCCCGAAACCACCTCCGACCGCGCGCGCCGGGAAGCGCTCGCCCTCGTGGCGAGCCTGGAGGAGCAGGAGGCGCGGCTGGTCTTCCCCGCCTTCGGCAACGACGACGCCTGGCGCCTGGGCTCCCTGCTGGTGGACATGGCCCGCGAGCGGAAGGCGGCCGTCACCGTCGACATCCGCCACGGCGAGCAGCAGCTCTTCCACTTCGCCCTGCCCGGGACCAGCGCCGACAACGACGCCTGGCTGGCCCGCAAGGCCCGGGTGGTGAGCCGCTACGGCGAGTCCTCCTACCTCGTCGGCACCCGCTTCCGCGCCAAGGGCCGCACCTTCGAGGACTCCTCCCGGCTGGACCCCGACCACTACGCCGCACACGGCGGCGCCTTCCCGGTCCGGGTGGGCGGCACCGGTGTGGTCGGCTCGGTCGCCGTCTCGGGCCTGCCGCAGGCGGAGGACCACGCGCTGGTGGTGGCGGCGGTGGAGCGGTTCCTGGCGGGGTGACCCCCGCCCAGGACACTTCGGCACAGGCCGAACGACCAGGCCGTTAGCGTGCTCCGGACGCCGCGGGGAAGGCCCCCGCGGGCGACGGGAGGAGCCCTCGTGCCGAGGACGGACCTGCGATCACGGCTCGCCGCACGGTTCCGGCAGGTCAACGGTGACCACCGGATGACCGACGCCGACGACGCCTACGTCAGCGCACAGTTCGTCCCCCTGGACGAACTGTGCGCAACGCACGGCCGGGACACCGACGAGGTACGCCGGCTGATGCTGGACCGGCTGCTGCCGCTCCCGGGATACCTGCGCTCCGACGGTGCCGAGATGGTCCCCGCCGACCTCTTCGCCCTCGCCGACGAGGCGGGCGGCACGGAACGGCTTCAGAAGTGGTTCACCGCCCACTGGGCCGACCCGGCCGCCGGCGCCGCCGAGTGGGACGCCTACCTCAGCGGCCGGTACGTGTGCCTGCACTCGGTGACCCCCGCCACCATCCGGCGCAAGGACCACCTGACGGCCGCCATCACCGCCGCCCCGGACGCCCCGGATGCCGGCACGGCACGGTGGCGGGAGCACCTGCACCTCCTGATCGACGAACTCGACGCCCTGGAACCGGCGTTCACCGACTACGACCGGCTCCGCTTCGACGGCCCCACATCCCGCGACAGCTGCATCACCGCGATGCGGGCCCACTTCCCCCGCCACCCTGCTCCGGAGGGCGCCCAGACAGCCGAGCCGCCGGCCCCAACCCCTGTGCGCCACACCTGAGTTAGGGCGCCCGGCTCACATGTGGCACACTCCCTGCCTCATGGACAGACGTCAGCGCTACCGCGCCACCCTCACCGACCACGGGATACCCGCAGACGTGGTCGAATCGGCCATGCAACTCGCCCTTCCCCGAATTGAGTTGCGTCCGCAAGGACACAGTCCGGGCCCGGTCGTCGGGGTGTACGGAGGCCTGCCCTCGCTCCCCGCGGACGTCGAGTGGTCCGGCTTCCCGCACTTCGTGGCCTCGGTGGACTGCGCGGCCCTGCCCCGCGACGCGCTCGACTTCCCGCTGCCCGACGACGGCCACCTGCTCTTCTTCGGCAACCTGGACGAACCGGTGTGGGACGAGGACAAGGAGGGCCAGGTGGTGTACGTGCCCGCCGGAACACCGACCACCGAACGGCAACCGGACGAAGAGCACGCCGAGTTCGTCACCGACCCCTTCCCCCTCCACGGGCACCTCGACTGGAACATGCCCACCCCCGACCACGACGTCGTCAACTCCGACGAGGAACGCAGCGAGCTGTGGGAGGAGTACGACTACGACCTCTGGATCGACAACAGCGGGGCCGGTGAACTGACCCTGGGCGGCTACTCCTGTCCCGCCTTCGACGACCCGTGCCTGCCCCCGTACCCGGACAACGACGAGCAGCCCTGGCGCCTGCTGGCCCAGGCACGCGTCTCACCGAAGGTCCGGGAGCCGGTCGAGAACACCCTCTTCTGGCTGATGCGTCCCCAGGACCTGGCCGAGGCCCGGTTCGAGCGGGCCAAGGTCCGCATTGAGCTGGTGCCTCCGGCCTGAGCGCGCGGGCACTCGGCCGACCGTCACCCCTCAGCACCCCGGCAGCCGCAGGGCGGCCCAGACCGTCTTCGTCACAGGTCCGACGACCATGCCGCGCTCCAGCGCCAGAGCATCCACCAGCCTGAGTCCCCGTCCGCCCTCCTCCTCGGGGGCAGGGCGGGGCGAGTGCCCGCTGCTCGGCGGCAGACGTTCCGGGCGGGTGTCCGTCACCGCTACCCGGAGCAGGGGCGGGCTGCACGACACCGCCAGTTCGAAGTCGCGTCCCGGTGAGCGGCCGTGGAAGACGGCGTTGGCGGCCAGCTCCCCCACCACGCTCGCCACGTCCGCCCCGAACTCCCCGGACACGGGGACGCCCCAGAGGCAGAGCTGGGAAAGGACCAGTTGGCGCGCGAGGCGGGCACCCCGGCGGGTGGAGCTGAGGCGGACGGAGAAGGAGCGGCCCGTTTCCTCCGTATTCACAGACATGCGACCACTGTCCTGTCACGCTGGGTGACAAAGCCAGTGCGGCGCCTCGTACGAAGGCGGCCGTACGTACCGCAGCCACGGCTGTACGTACCACCAGCCGTGTCATTCAGCGCGCCGGGACGGTTGGGCCGAACAAACGCAGGGCGGGAGATGTTGATGGCGGCGCGACAGGCAGGGCAAGGCCAAGGAAACAGTGACCGGCCCTCGATCTGGATCGGCTACGGGAAGCTGGTCCGGCTTTTCCGCGACCGTGCGGGCCTCTCCCGCCAACAGCTCGCGGACAAGGTCGGCTACTCGTGCGAGACAGTGGCCTCGATCGAGCAAGGCCGGCGTCCGGCGAAAGCAGCCTTCACCCAGGCCGCAGAAAGGGTGCTGGAGGCGGCCGGCACGCTGAGCGCTCTGCAGAGGGAAGTGGATCACGCCAAGCTTCCGCAGTTCTTCCAGGATTTCGCTCTTGTCGAAACGGAGGCGTTGAGCAGGGCCTCTTTCGACCCACTCCTGGTACCCGGCCTCCTTCAGACCGAGGACTACAGCAGAGAGGTCTTCAACGGGCACTGCCCGCAGCTCGACGCGGAGACACTCGACCAGCGCCTGGAGGGGCGCATCGGTCGGCAGAGCCTGCTGACCCGCACTCCCACTGCCGAGCTGAGCTTCATCATCGGTGAGGCCGCCTTGCGCAACCCCTTGGGAGGCCGGGCCACCATGCTGGAGCAGCTTGAGCACATCCTCGCCACAGCTCGTCAGCGGCACGTTCAGGTACAGGTCATGCCGACAGTCAGTGGCTTTCACCAAGGACTCAACGGTCCGATGGTGTTGGTCGTGACCGCGACCCATGACCACGTCGCGTACTTCGAGTCACAAGGTGTGGGGACCCTTGTGACCGAAGTCCCGAAGGTCAGCGCATTCGAACTCCGGTATGGCAAGCTGCGCTCCCAGGCCCTCAGTACGGACGAGTCGGCCCGGTTCATCGAGCGTTTGACGGGAGAGCTATGAGACCAGGTCTTGTAACGAGCGCCCCGCAGGCAGCCTTGTGGCACAAGAGCACCCACAGCGGCTCCGACGGCGGTGACTGCGTCGAGGTGGCAGCCACCGGGGACGCTGTCAGCGTCCGCGACACCAAGAACCGGCAGGGCCCCGCACTCCACCACAGCCCCGCCGCCTGGCGCACCTTCCTGAACGCCGTCCGCGGATAAAAAGCGTCGGTCGGAGGGAAGAACAGCTGCCGGCTGCCTACCCCACATCCCACGGCAGGAGGGCCCATGCCGAACGAAACACCCGATCTCCTTCTCTGGCGCAAGAGCACCCACAGCGGCACCAACGGCGGCGACTGCGTCGAGGTAGCCGACACTCCTGACGCCGTCCACGTCCGCGACACCAAGAACCGGCAAGGCCCCGCACTCCACCACAGCCCCGCCGCCTGGCGCACGTTCCTGGACGCCGTCGGCGGATAGGAGCAGCAGACCGGATGTCCCCAGCGGTCTGCCTGTCAACGCCACAACGCCCCGGTAACAACGGGAGAAAAAATGCCGGTCGAACAGCCTGAAGCTCTCCCCTGGCGCAAGAGCACCCACAGCGGTCCCAACGGCGGCGACTGCGTCGAGGTGGCCGACACTCCTGACGCCGTCCACGTCCGCGACACCAAGAACCGGCAAGGCCCCGCACTCCACCACAGCCCCGCCGCCTGGCGCACCTTCCTGGACACCGTCGGTCGCTGAGGCGCGGCGCGCCTCGACGGCACACCACTCGGGCCCTCCCCACCACACCGGGGAGGGCCCGAGGGCGTTCAGGCGCGGGGCAAGGTCAGGCGTCCTTCAGTACGCTCCGCTGCCGTCCCAGGCCGTCGATCTCCAGCTCCACGACGTCGCCGGCGCGCAGGTAGGGCTTGGGTTCGGGCTGGCCCATGGCGACGCCGGCGGGGGTGCCGGTGTTGATGACGTCGCCGGGGTACAGCGTCATGAAGTGGCTGAGGTAGCGGACCACTTCGGCCACGGGGAAGATCTGCTCGGCGGTGGTGCCGTCCTGCTTCAGGTCGCCGTTGACCCAGAGGCGGGCACCGAGGGCCTGGGGGTCGGGCACCTCGTCGGCGGTGACCAGCCAGGGGCCGAGCGGGTTGAAGGTCTCGCAGTTCTTGCCCTTGTCCCACTGGCCGCCGCGCTCGATCTGGTACTCGCGCTCGGAGACGTCGTGGGAGAGCACGTAGCCGCCGACCGCGTCGAGGGCTTCGGCGTGCGAGCCCAGGTAGCGGGCGGTGCGGCCGATGACGACGCCGAGTTCCACCTCCCAGTCGGTCTTGGTCGAGCCGCGCGGGACGAGGACGGTGTCCTCGGGGCCCACGACGGTGTCGGGGGCCTTCATGAAGACGATGGGTTCCTCGGGGGCGGTGGCCCCCGTCTCGCGGGCGTGGTCGTGGTAGTTCAGCCCGATGCACACGATCTTGCCGATGCGGCCGATCGGCGGGCCGATCCTCGGGTTCTGGTCGGCGAGGGCGGGCAGGGCACCGGAGGTGGCGGCGGCCCGTAGGCGGCCGAGCGCCTCCGGGTCGGCCAGCAGCGCTCCGTCCACGTCGCCCACCAGGCCGGACAGGTCGCGCAGGGTTCCGTTCTCGTCGAGCAGCGCCGGGCGTTCCGCCCCCGTCGGTCCGACACGCAGCAGCTTCACGGCTTCAACTCCCTGTTCCTACGGTCGGTCCGAGCGGTTGCCCGGACCGGCTGGTGGAGGGGACGGCCCCCACGGGATTCGGCTGATCCTCCAAGAAGCCCGACCATCCCGCAAGACCCCGTTCAGCCCCTGGACCGGCCGGAACCCCACCCCGAGCCGGTCGAGCAGAGGACTCTCCCCGCGCACGCCTCGCCTCGGGCAGACCCTGGCGCGCCCACCCGACAGTCGTCGCGGCCTACTTCCGCCCGCCCGACCGGGCCGCCCCGGCCTTCATGACTTCGGCCTCGGCGGCCTCGACGCCCTGGTCCGCGTCCTGCCCGGCTTTGCCGTACCGCTGCTGGAGCCAGGCGCGTTCGCACGCCGTCCAGCTGGTGGAGGTGACCAGGTAGAGGGCCGCCGCCAGCGGGACCACGGCGACCGAGACCAGCGTGGCGAAGGAGAGGAGCGGGGTGAGACGCGCGAGCCCGGCCAGTCCGGGCAGCTGCCCGGCCGTGTCGGTCGCGGCGGGGGTGCGGGCGGCCAGGGCGCGGGCGCGGCGGTAGTTCCAGGTGGCGACGGCGGCGGTGAGGGCGAACAGCAGCGGGTAGACCCACGCGGCGGTTGCGGGGGCGGCCGCCGCGAAGGCGTCGGTGAGGTGGCCGCCGAGCGGGGCGCCCCACAGGGTGTGGTCGCCGAGGTGGGCGCCGCCACCGGTGAAGAGGTGGTACATCAGGGCGAAGACGGGGAGTTGCAGCAGCATCGGCAGGCAGCCGGTGAACGGCGAACCGCCGGCCTCCGCGTACAGCTCGGTGACCGCGCGCTGCAACCGCTCCGGGTGGTCGCGGTGGGTGCGCCGCAGCTCCGCCAGGCGCGGTGCGAAGGCGGCGCGGGCGGCGTCACCGCGGGCTGCGGCCCGGGCCAGCGGGTGGAGCGCGGCGCGGACCGCGAGGGTCAGGGTGACGACGGCTGCGGCGGTTGCTGACGCGCCGCACAGGGGGGCGAGGAGGTCGGCGAGGCGGGACAGCAGGTCGCCGAGGAAGGAGAAGGGGGACATGGAGAGCCTCCACGGGTCTCGTCGTGCCGGGTGGGGCTCCCGTCGACCGCGGCGCGACGCCGGTGGTCCGGCGCACGGGACGGTGTCCGGCCGTGTCCGGACCGGAGGGGACGGGAGGAAGGATCGGCGTGACGGACGCGAACCGGACGCAGGGTTACGGAAACCCGGGTGGACGAGCACCGGAGTCAGCGGCACCGGAGACCGGGTGGACGAACACCGGGCGCGCGGCTCGGTGCACGGCCCGATGCGGCAAGCACCGGTGGCCCGGCCTCCGGCAGAAGGCGCCGGAGGCCCGTTCCCCCGTGGTGACACGTCCCGATCCCGCCCACCGCCCGCGTGACGGGAAAGCGCACGGCCGGGGTGGCCGGGGGCAGGGCGTGGCGGTCTCAGAGCCCCGGTGGGGCAGTCAGGCGGGGGTGCGGGTAGTGGCCCGGGGTGGGCGGGGTGGTTACGCGGCCGTCGGGACGAGCAGGCCGGGAGCCCTGGGGCGCGGCCTGCCGGCGGCGTCCGGGTCGCGCTGGGGGAGGAAGGCGGTGCGTCGCTGCCGGTCGCGCAGGGCTGTGCGGACGCGGGCCGCGGAGACCGGGCGGGCGCAGACGGCCAGCAGGATCGCGCGACTCGCCCAGCACAGGGCGGCCGCGGTCGCGACCGCGGCGAGCGCGGTGGCGACGCCGCTGTGCGTCACCACCAGGCCGAGGAGGAGGAAGAGCACGACGTTGCCGTGCAGGCGCCAGGTGCTGGTGCAGTCCCGCATCGCTCCCCCTTTCCGCCGTGTCCGGCCGGGGCGGTCTCCCCGCCCGAGCAGCCGTCCGCCGCAGTCGCAGGACCGTTGTCCTCGCGACGCGACGGCCCTGCTCCTCGAACAGCCTAGCGTTCCCCACCGGCAGCCGGTACCTGCTCCGCCGGCTCGTCCACGTCGTCGGCGAGCACCTCCGCGTCCGGGCGTCCGTCCCGCGAGCGCGGCCCGAACAGTGAGACGGCGACGGCCACCACCGCGTTCAACGCCAGTGTCGGCAGGCCCGCGTTGACGCCCCACAGCGGGTCGTGGCCGGTGAAGACCAGTACGCACACCGCGGCGAACCCGACGACCAGCCCGCTCAGGGCGCCCGTCAGCGTCAACCGCCGCCACACCAGCCCGAGCAGGAGCAGCGGCACCAACTGCGCCATGCCCTCGTAGGAGATGAGGGAGAGGCGGACCAGGGTGTTGGGCGCCGTGTAGGTCAGCAGCAGCGCCAGCGCGCCGGCCACCACCACGACCACCTGGGACCACAGCCGTTGGCGGCTCGCCAGGCGGGGCACCGCGCCCAGCACGCTGCGGCCCCACATGGTGCCGATGACCAGCATGAACACGGCCATCGGGACGATCGAGGAGAGCGCGGCGGCGACCCCGACGACGCCCACCAGCCAGGCCGGGAGCGAGTCCACCACCAGCCGGAACAGCGCCATGTTGGAGTCGGCCAGGTGCGGCACCACGAACGAGGCGGCGATGCCCAGCAGCATCGGCACCACGAGCAGCACGTTGTAGAACGGCAGGAACACCGCGTTGCGGCGCAGCGCGTCGGCCGAGCGGGCCCCCAGGTAGCCGGCGACCGTCGTCGGGAAGATGGTCACCGTGAGGGAGTTGAGGACGGTGGTGGAGGCGAACCAGCCCTGGCCCAGCCCGCCCGAGGCGTGGCCCGGGAAGGTCAGCCAGTCCGCCCGCTCGGCCACCACCCGGTCCAGGAAGTGCCCGTAACCGCCGAAGTAGTGCAGTGGCACGTACACCGCCAGGACCACCAGCGTCACGATGACCAGCACGTCCTTGAGCACCGAGACCCAGGCGCTGCCCCGCAGCCCGCTGACCACGACGAACGCGGTCGTCACCAGGAAGGCCGCGAAGTACGCCCAGTTCAGGCTGATCGCGCCGTAGGAGATGGTGTTGACCACCACGCCCATGCCGGTGATCTGCAACTGGATGTACGGCAGCAGGCAGACGGTGGCGAGCAGGGCGATGGCCGTGCCCAGCCACGGCCTGCCGTAGCGCCGGGCCGCGATGTCGGTGATGGAGACCAGGCCGTGGCGGCGGGCGTAGGACCACAGCATCGGGCCGACCACGTACCCCAGGGCGTAGCCGCACGACATGTACGCCACGACGTACAGGACCGGCACGCCGAAGCCGTACCCCCAGCCGGCCGCTCCCAGGTAGCTGAAGCTGGTGTAGCCCTCACCGGCCATCAGCACCCAGATCAGCACCGGGCCCAGGCCGCGACCGCCCACCGACCAGTCGGTGAAGGAGCCGCCGCCCCGCCGCCGGACCGCCAGCAGGCCCAGGGCGACGGTGGCCGCCATCGCGACGGCGAAGATCGAGGTGGCGACCGTCGCGTTCACGCCCGGCCCCGCTTCCGGTCCCCGCGCCACGCCAGCCACACCCCGAGCGGGGTGAGGACGGTGGCGAGCAGCAGCCAGAACAGCAGGAAGGGCAGGCCGAACACCCTTGGCGTCACCCGGTTCACCAGCGGCAGCACCACCAGGTACAGCAGGTAGGGGGTGAGCAGCCACCACAGGGTGGGGCGCCGGAGCCGGGGCGAGCGCGGGGCGGGGGGCTTGGAGGACACGGACGGACCCTACCCGCAGCGGCGCGCCCCGCAGCAGGCCCCGGCGGCACCCTGCCGCGGCCTCTACGCCCCGAGCGCCTGCGCCACGGTGTAGATGCACAGTCCGGCCAGGGCGCCCACCACCGTGCCGTTGACACGGATGAACTGGAGGTCGCGGCCGATGTGCGCCTCGATCTTGCGGGAGGTCTGCTCGGCGTCCCAGCCCGCGACGGTGTCGGTGATGAGCGAGGTGATCTCGTCGCGGTAGGCGGTCACCACGTGGACGGCGGCGCCCTCCAGCCAGCCGTCGACCTTCGCCTGGAGCCGCTCGTCGTGGGAGAGCCGCTCGCCCAGTGAGAGCAGCGAGTCGCGGGCGCGGGTCCGCAGGGCGCTGTGCTCGTCCTCGGCGGCGGCGACGATCATGGCGCGGACGGAGTTCCAGGCCGAGGCGATGAGGTCCTGCACCTCGTCCCTGGCCAGCACCTCCGTCTTCAGCCGCTCCACCCGCGCCCGGGTGTCGGGGTCGGTGCGCAGGTCGGCGGCGAAGTCCTTCAGGAACCGGTCGACGGCGCCGCGGGCCGGGTGCTGCGGCATGTCGCGCATCTCGGTGACGAAGCGGAGCAGCTCCTTGTAGACGCGTTCGCCGATCCGCCGGTCCACGAACCGCGGCGTCCAGCCGGGCGCGCCACCGGTCACGGCCGTCATCACCGAGTCGCTGTGGAAGACCAGCCAGTCGTGGGCGCGGGCGCAGACCAGGTCGACGACGCGCCGGTGGCCGCCGTCGGCCACCACCCGCTCCAGCAGCGTCCCCAGCCGCGGCGCGATCTCCACCGTCCCGGCCCGGCGGGTGATCGCCTCCCCCACCACGGCCTGCACGTCGGAGTCGCGCAGCACGGTCAGCGCGCCGCGCAGGGCGGTGGCGGCCTCCGCGGTCACCCGCTCGGCGTTGCGCGGCGCGGCCAGCCAGGCGCCCAGCCGCCACCCGACGCCGATGCGGCTGAGCCGCAGGCGCACCACGTCGCCGGAGAGGAAGTTCTCCCCCACGAAGTCGCCGAGGCTGCGGCCGAGCTGGTCCTTCTTGGTCGGGATGATCGCCGTGTGCGGGATCGGCAGGCCCAGCGGCCGGCGGAAGAGGGCGGTCACCGCGAACCAGTCGGCGAGCGCACCGACCATGCCGGCCTCCGCGGCGGCGGCCACGTACCCCGTCCAGGCGCCGGCGCCGGCCGCGCCCGCCCAGGTCGCCCCGGCGTACACCAGGGCCACGACCAGCAGCAGCAGCGTCGCGAAGGTCTTCATGCGCCGCACGCCGCGGCGCCGCTCCAGGTCGGCGGGGGTGAGGGAGAAGCCGCTCGCGGCGGACGCCGGTGCCGGGCCGGGGCCGTGCGCCGCTGCCGGGCCGGGGCCGTGCGCCGCTGCCGGGCCGGGGCCGTGCGCCGCTGCCGTCGCCGGCGGCCCGGCCGGGGACGGCCCGCCCTCACCGCCAAAGCCGCCTCCCGTACCCGTGCCGCTGCCGCCTCCCGTGCCGGTGCCGTCCGGTACCGCCGTCCGCGCCTCGTCGCTGCCCTTGCTCGCTGCCACCTCGTCCGCCTTCTGCTGCCGTCGCGGTCCGCGCCGTCCCCCACCGAGTGCCGGGACGTCCCCCACCGCCATCCTTCCCGACGAGGCTCCGCCGACGCCGGGCCGCCGTGCGACCACCCGTCCGCCGACCGGCCCTGCCCGGTCCTCCCTCATCCGCCGCCCGTGTCCGCGTCTGCGTCCGCCGTCCGTCCCGGCTCTCCTCTCCCGGCCCCCCGACCGCTGCCGGCCCCGCCGTCCGCGCCTGCCGTTCCGGTGCCCGCCCGGGCCCGCCGGGCGCCTCCGGACGGGCGGCGGGCGCCCCGGGATGCCGCACCAGGTGTCGGACAGGTCTCTTCTCACCCACGAACGGAACGCGTCCGGTGTTCCGCGCGTCCTACCCCGTGTCCGCGAGCACCCCGGAGGCCGGGGTGAGGGTGGCCTGCCGGGCCGCTCAGGAAGCCGCCGTGGGATCATGGAGCACCGATCGACTGCAACGGAGCTGCTGATCACCCGCTGCCCCCGCCCGTCCGGAGCCTGCCGCTCCGCCTGTCCCTGGAGACCTGCCCCACATGACCAAGCGCGTGGGATTTTCCCTGCTCGCCGGCCTGGCGGCAGTAGTGGTGCTCATCTCGGCGGCGATCTTCGTCGGCTTCGGCGGGCACCGTCGCACCCCCGGCGGTGACTCCGGTCGCACCCGGGAGCCCGTCTCGCCCGCGGTCGCCGGCCAGTGGGTCGGCACCTGGTCGGGTGCGGCCGCCGCGGCCGAGCCGGGCAACCTCGACGGCTACGCCGGCATGTCGATCCGCAACGTGGTCCACACCAGCGTCGGCGGCACCAGCGTGCGCATCCAGCTGTCGAACCTGTTCGGCACCCGCCCGCTCGTCATCAGCCATGCCTCGGTGGCCCTGGCCGCCACCCCCAGCAACCCCACGGCGGCCGTCGGCACCATGCGCCGCCTCGGCTTCGGCGACAACCGCCCGACGGTGACGATCCCCGCCGGGTCCAGTGTCACCAGCTCCCCCGTCCGCCTGGACGTGCCCCATGACGCGGACCTGCTGGTCACCACCTACTCGCCAGTGCCCTCCGGCCCGGTGACCTACCACCCCTACTCGCGGCAGACCTCCTACCTGGCGCACGGCGACCGCACCGAGGACACCACCGGCACCCGCTACACCGAGCAGAGCCCGTTCTGGCGCTACCTGACCGGCGTGGACGTCTGGTCCTCCCAGGCCAGTGGCTCGGTGGTGTGCATCGGCGACTCCATCACCGACGGGCTGACCTCCACCGTCGGCGCCAACCACCGCTGGACCGACTACCTCGCCGCCCGGCTGCGCGACGAGAAGGGCGCGCCCCGCTACGGCGTGCTCAACGAGGGCATCAGCGGCAACCGGCTGCTCGTCAACGGCAGCAGGTTCTCGCCCAACAACGGCCCCAGCGTCCTGTCCCGGCTGGACCGCGACGTCTTCACCCGTACCGACGTGAAGGCCGTCGTGCTGGAGATCGGCCTCAACGACATGTTCAAGTGGCCGCGCCAGTTCGACCCGGACAAGATCGTGGCGGGCATGCGGCAGGTCGTGAAGGAGGCCCACGCCCACGGCCTGCGCGTCACCGGCGGCACCCTGACACCCTTCTACGGCCACCACGGCTACCTGCCGAAGATGAACCAGGTGCGCGAGGCGGTCAACCGCCAGATCCGGTCCGGGACCGTCTTCGACCAGGTCGTCGACTTCGACAAGGCGCTCCGCGACCCCGCGCACCCCGACCGGCTGCGTCCCGCCTACGACTCCGGCGACCACCTGCACCCCAGCGACATCGGCTACCGGGCCATGGCCAGGGCCGTCAACCTCGAAGGGCTCAAGGGCCGCTCCCCCGCCACCACCTGACGTGCCCCGGCCCCGGGGAGCCGAGGGAACGGGAGGCCGGGAGTGAGGGGGCACCCGGCCGCCGGCACTCGGCCCGTGGGCTCGCCGGGCGTGCGCCCGGTCGTCCGGGCGCGTGCCCGGCAGGCCGTCGGGCGGGCGGGCGGTCCGGGCCGTGGTCAGTCCCGCTCCGCGTCGTGACCCTTCGACAGCCGGGTCCGCCCCTCCCCCTCCAGCCGCTTGCGTTCCGCCCTCAGCAGCCGCTTCTCCTCCTTCGTCGGCTTCCGCTCCACACTGACCCCGCCCAGCAGGGCGAGGCCGGTCACCACCACCAGGGGCGCGTCCGGGTCGCCCGGGTCCGCCGAGGCCTGCTCGTCGAATCCGCCCATGACGCCGACGCCCCGCACGTCCACCCGCAGGCCCGGCGGCACGACGATGTTCACGCCGCCGAGCACCGCCGTCACCCGGATCACCGACTCCGGCTCGCTGAACACCGCCTCCCGCAGGTCCAGCTCGCCGCCGCCCAGGAAGGTGAACGCCGAGAAGAGCGGGCCGAGCGTCCACCGCCCCTTGCGCTGGAACCCGCCCAGTACCGCCACCGCCCCCGACGAGGCCGGCTGCCCACCGGTGATCCGGTCACGCCAGGACCGCGCCGCCGCACCCGTCGCCCGCGCCGGGGGCTCCGCCCGGGACACCGGCCGGGACGCGGCCGGCAGGTCGGCGGTCAGCGGGGCCAGGTCCGCGTAGGTGCGCGCCCGGTAGGCGGACTCCAACCGCTCGTCGAACTCCTCCATCGCCAGCCGGCCCTCGGCCAGCGCATCACGCAGTACCTCCGCCACCCGGTCCCGGTCGGCGTCCGAGGCACGCAGTTCCGGCTGCTTCTCGCTCATGCGCGTCAGCGTAGGGCGGGACGGCCCCCGCGACCCCGCCCCGTGGGGAAGCTCAGGGAGATCTCCGGGTAACCCCCCGCCCCCACCCCGACGGGCGGGCGGGGGCGGGCGGGGGAGGGTGCGGGTCACCGGCTCAGCCCCGTCCCCCGTACACCCGGGCGATCACCTCCTCGATCTCCGGCTCCCGCACCGAGAGGTCCACCAGCGGGTACCGCTGCGCCACCGCGGCCACCAGCGGCGCGGCACTGCGGCCGGCGGGGAAGGCCAGCCACTGGCGGGGTCCCTCGACCCGCACCGGCCGGGCCCCCTCGATGTCGTCGATGGGCGGGTACTCCCGTTCCAGGTCGACGACGAGGGTGCGTTCGCTCTCCCCCACGGCGTGCAGTGCGGCGAGGGAGCCGTCATGGACGACCCGGCCGTGGTCGATGACGAGCACCCGGCGGCAGAGCTGCTCGATGTCGGTCAGGTCGTGCGTGGTCAGCACGACGGTGGTGCCCTGCTCGGCGTTGACCTGACGCAGGAACGAACGGACCCGGGCCTTGCTGACGATGTCCAGCCCGATGGTGGGTTCGTCCAGGTACAGCACCTCCGGGTCGTGCAGCAGGGCCGCCGCGAGGTCGCCCCGCATACGCTGGCCGAGCGAGAGCTGGCGCACCGGCACGTCCAGCAGCTCCGCCAGGTCCAGCAGTTCCACGCAGCGCTCGAAGTTGCGTCGGTAGGTCTCCCGCTCCACCCGGTACATGCGGCGGACCAGCTCGTAGGAGTCGCGCAGCGGCAGGTCCCACCAGAGCGTCGTGCGCTGGCCGAAGACGACGCCGATGCGGCGGGCGAGCCGGGTGCGGTCGCGGGCGGGGTCGAGCCCCGCCACACGCAGCCGCCCCGAGCTGGGGACGAGGATGCCGGTGAGCATCTTGATGGTGGTGGACTTGCCCGCGCCGTTGGGCCCGAGGTAGCCGACCATCTCGCCCCGGTGCACCGTGAAGTCGACGCCCGCCACGGCCCGCACCTCCTCCCGCCGCCGCCGCAGCCGTCCCTCTCCCCGGCGGCGGACGGTGAAGACCTTCGCCAGGTCCTCGACGACGATGAGGGGCTCGGCCGTGCCCGCCGCCTCCCCCGCGACCGTGGACACCGCCGTGCCCGCCGCCTCTCCGCTCACCTTCGCCGTCGCACTCCGGGCCACCGTTCCGTCCTCCGTCACCGTCTCGTGCACAGTCGCCGTTCCGTCCTCCGTCACCGTCTCCCGCGCGGTCACCGCTCCGTCCTCCGCCGCCATCGCGTCCGCCACCGCCGTTCCCTGTTCCGCCGTGCCGATGTGGGTGTGCTGGGTGTTCTGGGTGTTGTGGGTGTTGTGGGTGTTGTGGGTGTTCGTGCTCCGGTCCGTGCTCGTGCCGGGCCTCGGTTCCGTGTCCACGCCGAGCCCCTCAACTGCCCGTGCTGCGGTAGCTGCGCAGCCCCAGGCGCCAGGCCGCTCCGGCCACCACCGCGCAGCCCGCGGCCACCAGCGGGCCCAGGTGGTCCACCCAGCCGGGCAGGCCCAGCGGATCGTCCCGGCCCATCAGGTGGAGGGCGGGGATCCAGTTGACGAAGGCGAGCGGCACGACGAAGGTCACGCCGCGCACCAGCTCCCGGCCGAACACCGTCGGCGGGTACTGGAGCAGCAGGTTCCCGCCGTAGGTGAAGGAGTTCTGCACCTCGGCGGCATCGTTGGCCAGGAACTGGCAGGCCGCCCCGACCACGAAGACCGCGCCGAAGATGACCGCCCCGCACACCACCATCGACACCACCCACAGCACCCGCCCCACCGTCCACCCCGCGTCCAGGTGGGCAAGGCCCCAGCCGAGCACCGCAAGCGCCTGGGAGAGCCGCCCCAGCCGCCGCAGCGCGAACCGGTCCGCGGCGACCTGGACCAGCACCGGCGCCGGCCGGACCAGCAGCACGTCCAGCGTCCCGTCGCGGACCCGCCGCCCCAACCGGTCCATGCTGCCCAGCGCCAGGTCGGCCAGGGCGAGGCTGGTGCTCGACGAGCCGTAGAGGACGGCCACCTCCGGCAGCGAGAAGCCGCCGAGCGCCCGGACGTGGCCGAACATCACCAGGATGGCGGCGAAGTCCGCGAAGGTCGCCACCAGGTTGGCGACGGTCGTCATGGCGAACGACGCCCGGTAGGCCAACGTCGAGCGCACCCACATCGCCACGATCAGCCCGTAGACCCGCAAGGCCTCGGCCGTCCGCCGGCCGAGCCCCAAAGCCGGGGCGTCGCGATCTGCGCGCAGCGGCCCCGCGGCCACGTCCCGCGTCACCGTCTCAACCACCCTGGACCACCACCCGCCGGGTCGCGAGCGCCTGCACGGCACGCCCGGTCAGCAGCAGCGCCACCGCCCAGCCCGCCTGGAACACCAGGCCCGCCACCAGCGAGTCGCCCGAGCGTGCGCCCAGGAACACGTCGGCGGGGACCTGGAGCACCGCCGCCCACGGCAGGGCCGCCGCCACCTCGCCGAGCCCGTGCGGGAAGACGGTGAGCGGCAGCAGCGTGCCGGAGAAGAACAGGCAGAGCAGACCGGCCGCCTGCGAGACACCCGCCCCGTCCAGCAGCCAGAAGGACGTCAGCGTCACCAGGTAGCGCAACGCGAAACTCACCACCACCGCCAGCACCACCGACACCGCGAACCCCAACCAGGGCAGCCAGCCCCCGGGGAACGCCAGCGGGAAGACCAGGGAACCCGCCACCATCGGCGCCACCCCGCGCCCCAGCAGCTGAAAGGCGGCGCGGCCCAGATCGGCTGCCAGCCACCAGAGTTGCAGGTCACCCGGACGGAGGAGGTCCACGGCGACGTCCCCGCTGCGAATGCGCTCCTGGAGTTCGTCGATCCCCCCGCCCGCCAGCAGCGCCACCGCCGCGAGGAGCGCCTGGGTGATCCAGACGAAGGTCAGCGCCTGGCGCTGGTCGTAGCCGCCCAGGTGCGGCCGGACCTCCCAGAGCGCCCGGAAGGTGTAGGCCACGATGAAGCCGAACACCGTGTTGGTGAACACCCCGGCCGCCGTGGCGACCCGATAGGTGGCGTACCGCCGGAACCCGCCGGCGGCCACCGCCGCGTACAGCATGTCTCTCTCCTCCGCTGCTGCATCCGTGTGCGGAGCCCACCGCGGGCGCGGGCGCGACCGGCCGGGGACGGCCGGCGGCCGGGCACCGGCCCCGCGGACCGCACCCCGGGCCACCGGAACCGGCCGACACAGGGCGCAGCGCACGGCGCGGCCACCGGACCGCGGGGGCCGGGGCCGTGCGTCGTGGCAGGGACTCCTCGAAAAGCGGGCCGGAACGCCGGGCCGCGCCCGCCATGGGTCCGGGGGGCGCGCGCGAGCGCGGACGCGGGAGGCGACAGCGGGAGGAGAGGCGATCGTAGGGGCGCCCGCACCACCCGCACCACCCGGTTTCCGCACACCGCGGGACGCCGGACCCCGGGCGGCCGGCCAGACCGCCCGGTCGTCGCCGCTCCCGTACGGCCGCGCCTGCGCCTCCGGGAGCGGCAACCGCCACCGCGCATCACCCCATCAGGTGAAGCTCGCCCGCCGTCAGCCGCAGTACGCGCGGGCCACCACGCGCGCCCCGCCACGAGGTGGGACACACGGTGCCAAAGTGGGCACCGGGCAGGGCCGACGCCGTGCCCGTCACGACACCGAACACGCCGTGGCACGACCCCCGGCGGCGGCCGAGGAGTCCAGCACCATGAGCGATCCGCACCACCCCGGCACGTCGAGGAACGGGCCACCTGGCTGGGACCGGCGCCCGCCCACCGCCCGGCGCCGGCGCACCGGCTGGCGGCGGCTGATCCCCACCTGGCGCATGTGGCTCGGCGCCTTCCTCCTCCTGGTCTTCCTCCTGGCCGGCGGACTCGCCGCCGGCTACCTGCTCGTCGACATCCCGCCGGCCAACGCCAACGCCCGCGCCCAGAGCAACGTCTACCTCTACGCCGACGGCTCCCCGCTGGCCCACGACGGCAACATCAACCGCGAGAACGTGCCGCTGCACGACGTGCCCGACCGCGTCCAGCACGCGGTGCTCGCCGCCGAGGACCGCGACTTCTACTCCGAGTCGGCCGTCGACCCCGCCGCCATGATCCGAGCCGCCTGGAACACCCTCACCGGCAAGGGCAAGCAGTCCGGTTCCACCATCACCCAGCAGTACGTCAAGAACTACTACCTCGGCCAGGAGCAGACCCTCACCCGCAAGGCCAAGGAGTTCTTCATCGCCATCAAGCTCGACAACGAGGTCGGCAAGGACGACATCCTGGAGGGCTACCTCAACACCAGCTACTACGGCCGCAACGCCTACGGCATCCAGGCCGCCGCCCGGGCCTACTACGACAAGGACGCCGACGAACTCACCGTCGGCGAGGGCGCCTACCTCGCCGCCCTCCTCAACGCTCCCAGCATCTACGACCTGACCGCCCACCCCGAGAACCGGGACCGGGCACTGGCCCGCTGGAACTACGTGCTGGACGGCATGGTCAAGAAGAAGTGGCTCAGCAGTTCCGAGCGCCGCCGCACCACCTTCCCCGACCCCCACGCGGCGAAGACCTCCTCCAGCCTCTCCGGCCAGCGCGGCTACCTCGTCGAGGCCGTCCGCAACTACCTCGCCGAGAACCACGTACTGGACGAGGGCGACCTGCACTCCGGCGGCTACCGCATCACCACCACCATCGAACCGCCCCGCCAGAAGGCCCTGCTCACCTCCGTCAAGAACCAGCTCACCGCCCACCTCGGCGACTCCCGGACGGACTCCTACGTACGGGCCGGCGCCGCCTCCGTCGACCCCGGCACCGGCCGCGTCATCGCCCTGTACGGCGGCAAGGACTACGCCAAGCAGTACGTCAACAGCGCCACCCGCCGCGACTACCAGGTCGGCTCCACCTTCAAGCCGATCGTCCTGGCCTCCGCCATCGCCAACGGCGCCAAGACGCAGGACGGCCAGACCATCACGCCCAACACCCGCTACGACGGCCGCAACAAGCGGATGACCGTCCACCACGGGCACCGCACCGGCTTCGCCCCTGCCAACGAGGACGACCGCTCCTACGGCCAGATCACCGTCACCGAGGCCACCGACCGCTCCGTCAACGCCGTCTACGCGCAGATGGGCGTGGACGTCGGCCCGGAGAAGGTCAAGGACACCGCCGTCGCCCTCGGCGTCCCCCGCGACGTGCCCGGACTCACCGACTCCCAGGCCGCCATCGCCCTCGGCACCGCCACCCCCAGCGTCCTGGACATGACCCAGGCCTACGCCACCCTTGCCGCCCACGGGCAGGAGCGCCCCTACACGCTGGTGGACAAGGTCGAACGCGACGGCCGCGACGTGCGACTGCCCGACCGCGCCCCCCGTCAGGCCATCCCCCGCGAGGCCGCCGACACCACCACCGCCGTGCTCCGCAGCGTCGTCGAGAGCAAGGACGGCACGGGCTCCGCCGCCCGCGCGGCAGACCGGCCGGCCGCCGGCAAGACCGGCACCGCCGAGGACGACAAGGCCGCCTGGTTCGCCGGCTACACCCCCGACCTCGCCACCGTCGTCGCCGTCCTCGGGCAGAACCCGCAGACCGCCCGGCAGGAACCCCTCTACGGCGCCGGCGGCCAGAAACGCGTCAACGGCGGCGGCTACCCCGCGCAGATCTGGGCCGACTACACCGCCGCCGCCCTCAGGGACCGGTCGGCCACCGACTTCGACCTGCAACTGGCCGCAGACGCCAGCCCCGAGCCCTACGACGCCTCCTCCAGCTCACCGGGCTCCTCCCCCTCCGGGAGCCCCGGCGAGTCCCCCGGAACCGAACCCTCCGAGGGCCCCGAACCCCCCGGTGAGCCCCGGCCCAGCGGCGAGCAGCCCCCCGGCGAACCCACCGGGGGCCCCCAGCCCCCCGGCGGCGGCAACCCACCGGACGGCGGCGAGGGCACCACCGGCGGCGAAGGCACCGTCCCGGGCGGCGAAGGCCCGCAGCCCCGCAGACAGCCGGCGCTGCTGCCGCTCGGCACGGCGGACGGCGACGGGGGCGGTGGTGGGCGCGGGAGCGACAGCGGAACGGCGGCGGCAGCGGGGCCCCGGGGCGAGGGGTGACAGGGTCGCGCCGGGTCAGAGGCGCCGGGCCGGGGCCCTCCTGGTGCGGGCCCGGCCCGGCAGTCCGTGCCGCCCACCGCGCGGGATCACACCGGGTGGCGGCGGTCGGTGTCCTGGTGGTCAGTGGCCCGAGGTGGCCTTGAGGCCGACGACCGCCACCAGCAGCAACGCGATGAAGAAGACGCGCGCGGCGGTGGCGGGCTCACCCAGCACCACCATGCCGACCACCGCGGCACCGGCGGCGCCTATCCCCACCCAGACCCCGTACGCCGTGCCGATCGGCAGCGTACGGGCGGCATAGGACAGCAACGCCATGCTGACCACGATGCCCGCCCCGGTGAACAGGCTCGGCCACAGCCGCGTGAAACCGTCGGTGAACTTCATCCCCACCGACCAGGCGACCTCCAGCAGACCGGCCACGACCAACAGCACCCATGCCATGACGGCACCTCCGTGAAAGCTCTCTCAACAGGAGTGCGTCGTCTTGTCGTGACCCGGTACGGCGCGTCTCGTCGGGCTCGTCCCACCGTAGCAACCGGCCCCGGAGCCCGGGGAGACCCCGGTCACCACGCCCGCCGGGCAACCACGCCTCCGGGCAGTTGCGGCCGCGACGGGCGAGGTCCGGCGGACGCGAGCGCGACGGGCGAGGTCCGGCGGGCTCGGGCGCGACCTGCCGGGGCCCGCCCCCGCGCAGGGGAGACCGTCCGGGGCAGGCGGAAGGCCGCCGCGGCTTCACTCCCGCGACGGCCTCGCCCTCTCGCGTCCGTCCGGCGGCCCGGGGCCGTCAGCGGCTCACAGGTACAGGCCGGTGGCGTCCTCCGCGCCCTCCAGGCGCTCCGCCGCCACCGCGTGCAGGTCGCGCTCACGCATCAGCACGTAGGCGATGCCCCGCACCTCCACCTCGGCACGGTCCTCGGGGTCGTACAGGACCCGGTCGCCGGGCTCCACCGTCCGCACGTTCTGACCGACGGCGACGACCTCCGCCCAGGCCAGCCGCCGGCCGACCGCCGCCGTGGCGGGGATGACGATGCCGCCGGTCGACCGCCGCTCACCCTCGGCGATGTCGGTCCGCACCAGCACACGGTCGTGCAGCATGCGGATGGGCAGCTTGTCGTGGGTCTCATGGTCGTTTTTCGGGCTCACGCGCATGACGGTACCTGGCCCGCCACCGCCACCGCGCCCCGACCGCCCCTCCCGCGGCCCCGCACCGCCGGGCACACGCCCGCCACCGCTCCGCGGGCGCGCCGCGCGTGCCCCCACATGCCGCCGGGGGCGCGGAAGGCCTCCGCCTCCCACGCCCCCGGACGTGCCGTCCCCGGGTCCGGCCGCTCAGGACCGGCGGCGGCGCGAGGAGGTGAAGGCCACCAGGCCCACGACCGCCACGGCCGCCACCGCGACCGGAACGATCCGCTCCATGCGGGGCGACCCGTCGGGCGCCGTCAGCTTCGCCCGCATCCCGGACACCGCACGGTTGGCGCTCACATAGGCCTTGCCCGCCGTGCGGTCCGCGACGGCCACGACCTTGGCCTTCGCATCACCGGCGATCGTTTTGGGGTGCAGGCGCACACCGATCTCGTCGAGCGTCACGGCGAGTTCCTGCCGTCGACGGACGATGTCCGCCTCGATCTGCGCAGGGGTCCTGGCATCCGACACCGCGCTGCCTCCGTCGTCCCGCGCCGGTGCGACACGGCGCGTACTCGCTTGTTTTCCTGGTTCGGCTTGCTGGGTTCGCGGACCTCGTGGTTCGCGGCACTGCGGAAGGGACAGTCTGTCAGCTTCCCCGTCACCGCGCCCCACGGCACCCCCGTTCGGCCTGCTCGGTAACCTCGTCGGACACGGCGACCGGAAGGCCGCCACGACCCGGCGGGGTAGGCGCACCTCCCGCACGCCGCGCCTACCCCGCCCGGGCGGGAACACCCCCAGGCCGGACCGGCCCGGTTCCGGCCGGACCAGCGAGGCCGGCCAGCACAGGGCCGGCACGGACAAGGAGCACCATGAGCGAGCGCCTACAGCCCGGCGACGAGGCCCCGGCCTTCACCCTGCCCGACGCGGACGGCCGACCGGTCTCGCTCGCCGACCACCGGGGCCGCAAGGTCATCGTCTACTTCTACCCCGCGGCGCTCACCCCCGGCTGCACCAAGCAGGCCTGCGACTTCACCGACAACCTGGAGCTGCTCGCCGGCCAGGGCTACGACGTCATCGGCGTCTCCCCGGACAAGCCCGAGAAGCTGGCGAAGTTCCGGGAGAAGGAGGAGCTGCGGGTCACGCTGGTCAGCGACCCCGACAAGGAGGTTTTGAGCGCGTACGGGGCGTTCGGCGAGAAGAAGCTGTACGGCAAGACCGTGCAGGGCGTCATCCGCTCCACGGTCGTCGTCGACGAGTCGGGGAAGGTCGAGCGGGCCCTGTACAACGTGAAGGCCACCGGCCACGTCGCGAAGATCATCAAGGATCTGGGGCTCTGAGACCCGGCTCCGTTCGCCTTAGGGGTCCGGATCACGAGTGCACCGACCGTCGCGGGGTACCCGATCCCGACCCCCGAGTGAGGGGGCGGTGACCGTGTGTCGCCGCTCCCGCGGCTCCGCGCCGCAACCCCGGCGTCCACCGGACGCACCACCCTTACCGTTTTGCCCCGCCTTTCCCACCCCGAACAGCTCACGCGGCGTGACGTACGTCGCGTTCTGGCGCGAGAGTGGTTTGAGCCGGGGTGATCCCGCGCAGGCGTCCCCTTCGTACACCCGGGCGTGGCACGACCGCACGCCGACTGACCGAGAGGACCCGACCCGTGGCGACCGGCAGCAGCGACGCGGAGTTCGCTCCAGACACCGACCCCGAGGCTGTCAAGCGACACCGCACCCTTTTCAGAGCCATCGCCCGCCGGAAGAACCCCAGGCTCCGGCGGAGCGACATCACGGTCACGGACGAGGCCTCCGTCAAGCGCGCGGTGAAGGCCGCCGCGCTCGGCAACGCCATGGAGTGGTACGACTTCGGCATCTACAGCTACCTGGCGTCCACCATCGGTGGGGTCTTCTTCCCCTCCGGCAGTGACACCTCGTCCCTGCTGCAGTCCTTCGCCACCTTCGCGGTCGCCTTCCTGGTCCGCCCCTTCGGCGGCATGTTCTTCGGCCCCCTCGGCGACCGGCTGGGCCGCAAGAAGATCCTGGCCATCACCATGATCATGATGGCGATCGGCACCTTCGCCATCGGCCTGATCCCCTCGTACCAGTCGATCGGCTGGTTCGCCCCCGCGCTGCTGGTCCTCTTCCGCCTGGTCCAGGGCTTCTCCACCGGCGGCGAGTACGGCGGCGCCTCCACCTTCATCGCCGAGTACGCGCCCGACCGCAAGCGCGGCTTCTACGGCAGCTTCCTGGAGTTCGGCACCCTCGCCGGTTACGTCGCGGCGGCCGGCCTCGTCGTTATCCTCACCACCTTCTTCGACAACTCGGCGATGACCAGCTGGGGCTGGCGCGTGCCCTTCCTGGTCGCGGGTCCGCTCGGCGCCGTCGGCCTCTACCTGCGACTGCGCCTGGACGAGACCCCCGCCTTCCAGAAGATGGAGAGCGGCAAGGTACGGGCGAGCGACGCGGCCGACGCCGTGGAGACCACGTCCAAGGGCGACCTGCGGAAGATCTTCACCCAGTACTGGCCGATGCTCGTCCTGTGCGTCGCCCTGGTCGGCGCGTACAACATCACCGACTACATGCTGCTGTCGTACATGCCGTCCTACCTCTCCGACGAGCTGGGCTACAGCACCAACCACGGCCTGCTGATCCTGCTGCTGGTGATGGTGCTCCAGATGGTGCTCATCCACTACGTGGGCCGGCTGAGCGACCACTTCGGCCGCAAGCCGCTGCTGATGACGGGCATGCTGGGCTTCCTGGTCCTCTCCGTCCCCTCCTTCCTGCTGATCCGGCAGGGCTCGGTGGTGGCGATCTCCATCGGCCTGGTGATGCTCGGCCTGTCCCTGGTGTGCATGCTGGGAACGATGTCCGCGGCGCTGCCGGCGCTCTTCCCGACCAACGTCCGCTACGGCTCCCTCTCGGTCGGCTACAACGTCTCCACCTCGATCTTCGGTGGCACCACACCCCTGGTCATCACCGCCCTGATCAGCGCCTTCGGCACCAAGCTGATGCCGGCCTACTACGCGGTGGCGGCGGCGGTGGTCGGCGTGATCGCGGTCCTGTGCATGAAGGAGACCGCCAACCAGCCCCTGGAGGGCTCGCCCCCCTCGGTCGAGACCGAGGAGGAGGCGGCCGAGATCGTGCACTCCCAGACCCAGGACCCCAAGTTCTGACCTGACCCGCGCCCTGCCCCACGGCCCCGCCCGCCGGCCCCTTCCGTTTCGGAGGGGGCCGGCGGGTTCTTTCGTGGGCGGTCACGGGTGGGACGGGCCGCGGCGAAGGTGGCGCCGAGCGGACGTTGAGCCGAACGGCGTAACCGACGCGAGGGGCGGTCGTTGAACAGTTCGAGAACGGCACGGATGGTCGTCCCGGTGGGGGCGGCCACTTGGGGGAACCAATGGGAGAAAGCCGCTTCACTTACGCGTTACTGTCCGAAGCCGCCGCACACGCCTCGTCCCTGACCGAAGCGCTGGTACACCTGGGGGTCGACCCGACCAGCCCCACCCGGAAGTACCTGCGCAATCGCCTGCGCAGGCTGGGAGTGGACACCACGCACTTCCAGCGCGAGGGTGACCGCTGGACGCGCGAGGTACTCGAACCCGCCGTCGCCGCGTCGACGTCCATGAACGGGGTCCTGCGACGGCTGGGACTTCCCGTGGTCGGTGGATACCACACCCACATCACCCGGCGCGTCCGCGCCATGGGTATCGACACCTCGCACTTCACGGGACGGGCAGAGCATGTACCGGGTGTCCCCCGGCGTCGCGGACCCGAAGCAGTCCTGGTCGCCCACGGGCCGGAGCGGAGCCGCCGGGCACGTCCCAGTCGGCTGCGGACGGCCCTGCTTGCGCACGGCGTTCCGGAACGCTGCGCCGACTGCGGCATCGGACCTGCGTGGCGAGAGCGCCCGCTGCCACTGGAGGTCGACCACATCGACGGCGACTGGCGCAACAACCTCCCATCCAACCTGCGGTTCCTCTGTCCCAACTGCCACTCCGCCACCGATACCTACCGGGGGCGCGGCAAAAAGCGCCTCGGAGCACAGCGAGCGTCGGAGCAGGGGAGCTTCGGGGGTGGCAGTGACCGGCGGTAGGGAGTACTCGCGGGAGAGGCTTGAGGGCGCCGCCCGCGTCTGCCACAGCATCGACGAGGTCATCGAGCACTTCGGCACGCGGAGGTACAAGCACCTGGAGCGTTACCTGTTGCGGCGGTTCGCCCACTTCGGCATCGACGTCTCACACTTCGAGGCGAGGCGGGAACGAGGTCACCCAGAGCCTGACGCCGACCTGCTGCGGCAGGCCGTGCGGGAGGAGATCTCCATCGCCGCCGTGTTGAGGCGCCTCGGGCTCCCGGAGAGCGGCGGCAGCAGGGCCCGCCTGAGAGCGCTGATCGCCGACCGTGGCCTGAGCACCGCACACTTTCTGGGGCAGGCCCACGGCAAGGTGCGATCCGATCGGCGCAAGAAGCCCGCCGACGACATCCTGGTGCGGCACGACCGACCGCGTCGCACCAGCTCCGCGATGCTCCGCCGAGCACTGGTGGACGTGGGAGTCGCCGAACGATGCGCGGAGTGCGGACTCGGCGAGCAGTGGCGCGGCCGACGGCTCGTGCTGGAGGTGGACCACATCAACGGCGATCCGGCGGATGACCGCCGCCACAACCTGCGCCTTCTCTGCCCCAACTGCCATGCGGTGACAGACACGTGGTGCCGGGGAGGCAGCGTTGCGCGGCGACGGTGACCACGGTGCAGCCGCACACGGTCTAGTACGATGGCCGCAAGCGGCCGTGGCGTAAAGGCAGCCGCGCGGGGCTTAGAACCCCGTGGGAGAAATCCCGTGAGGGTTCGAATCCCTCCGGCCGCACACTTACGTGGGTCCCTCCGTCACGACGACGGCGGGGCCCACTCCGCTTCACCCCACCAACTCCCCCACCACCGGCGCCAGCGCCCGGAAGGCCTTGCCGCGGTGGCTGATGGCGTTCTTCTCGGCGGCCGTGAGCTCGGCGCAGGTGCGGGTCTCGCCCAGGGGCTGGAGGATCGGGTCGTAGCCGAAGCCGTACTCGCCGGCCGGGGCGTGCCGGAGGGTGCCCTCCAGGCTGCCTTCCACCACGCGCTCGGTGCCGTCGGGCAGGGCCAGGGCGGCGGCGCAGGCGAAGCGGGCGGCGCGGTGGTCGTCGTCGATGTCGGAGAGCTGGGCCAGGAGCAGGTCGAGGTTGGCCTGGTCGTCGCCGTGGCGGCCGGCCCAGCGGGCGGAGAAGATGCCGGGGGCGCCGCCCAGGACGTCGACGCAGAGGCCGGAGTCGTCGGCGACGGCGGGGTGGCCGGTCGCCTGCGCCAGGGCGTGGGCCTTCAGGAGGGCGTTCTCGGCGAAGGTGACGCCGGTCTCCTTGACGTCGCCGACCTCCGGGTAGGCGTCCGCCCCGACCAGTTCGTACTCCAGGCCGGCGTCGGCCAGGATGGCGCGGAGCTCGGTGATCTTTCCGGCGTTGCGGGTGGCGAGAATCAGGCGCTTCATGGCGTCGATTATCCCGTCGGGGGGTGGGCGCCCGTGCAGCGCCCCACCAGGCCCGGCGAGGCGGCCGGGCCCGGTGGGCGAGCGGCGGACGGGTGCCGGGGGGAGCCGGGCCGCTCGCCGTGCGATCAGAGCGTCGCGTCGAGGGCGGTGCGCTGGAGGGCGGCGAGGTCGACGCAGCCGGCGGTGGCGAGGTCGAGAAGGGCGTTCAGCTCGTCGCGGTCGAAGGGCTCGGCCTCGGCGGTGCCCTGTACCTCGACGAACCGGCCGTCACCGGTGCAGACGACGTTCATGTCGGTCTCGGCCCGCACGTCCTCCTCGTAGCAGAGGTCGAGCAGGGGGACGCCGCCGACGATGCCGACGCTGACGGCGGAGACGGTGCCGGTCAGCGGCTTCTTGCCGTGCTTGACGAGCTTCTTGTTCTGGGCCCAGGAGATGGCGTCGGCGAGGGCGACGTAGGCGCCGGTGATCGCGGCGGTGCGGGTGCCGCCGTCGGCCTGGAGGACGTCGCAGTCCAGGACGACGGTGTTCTCACCGAGCGCCTTGAAGTCGACGACGGCGCGCAGGGAGCGGCCGATGAGGCGGGAGATCTCGTGGGTGCGTCCGCCGATCTTGCCGCGGACGGACTCGCGGTCGCCGCGGGTGTTGGTGGAGCGCGGCAGCATGGCGTACTCGGCGGTGACCCAGCCCTCGCCGCTGCCCTTGCGCCACCGGGGCACGCCCTCGGTCACCGAGGCGGTGCAGAAGACCTTGGTGTCGCCGAAGGAGACCAGGACCGATCCTTCGGCCTGCTTGCTCCAGCCCCGCTCGATGGTCACGGGGCGGAGTTGCTGGGGGGTTCGGCCGTCGATACGCATGGGGGGAAGCCTATCGGCTGTGCGGGTGGCGCCGGTCGGGCCGGGGGCGGGGCATGGGCGGGGGCCGGTCGGGCCGGGTGGCGCCGGGCCGGCGGTCCGCGACGGCGGGTGCGCCGGGGCGTGCGAAGGCCCCGCGAGCCCGGTGGTGCGTGGGGGCGGCGGGGCCTTGGGCGGCGCGGGGCGCCGGTGGGAGCCGTCAGCTCACATCAGGTCTTCGATCTCGGCGGCGATCGGGTCGGCGTCGGTGCCGATGACGACCTGGATGGCGGTGCCCATCTTGACGACGCCGTGAGCGCCGGCGGCCTTCAGCGCGGCCTCGTCGACCAGGGAGGGGTCCACGACCTCGGTGCGGAGGCGGGTGATGCAGCCCTCGACCTCTTCGATGTTGTCGATACCGCCGAGCCCGGCGACGATCTTCTCAGCCTTGCTGGCCATGTCTGCTCCTGTAGGTCCGGCCGCCGGCTCCCGCCGGTCGGATTTCACACGGTAACGCACGTTCAGCCCAGTTGACCGGGCGTCCGTACGCGAGGTGACGAAGGATGACGACCATCGGGAGAGCGCCGGCGAGGGCACTCAGGTGGTCTACACCACCCAGTATGCGCCCACGCGCCGAATCCCCGTAGGCAGGGTTCGGGTCGTCCGGCCGCCTCACCTGAGGGCGCGGCCCGCGGCGGCCGGCGAGCGGTCGGTGACGGGCCGGCCGAGGACGGAGGGACGCGGATGAGTGCCACGGCGGCGGAGCGTGGCGGGCGTCCCGGCGGGCGGTGGTGGACCGGTCTGTTCGGCGGGCTCCAGAAGATGGGGCGCAGCCTCCAGCTGCCGATCGCGGTGCTGCCGGCGGCGGGCATCCTGAACCGGCTGGGGCAGCCGGACGTCTTCGGCGCCGACGGGCTGGGCTGGAACAGCGTGGCGAAGGTGTTCGCGGGGGCGGGTGGCGGGCTGCTGGACTCGGCGCTGGGGCTGCCGATGCTGTTCTGCGTCGGGGTGGCCATCGGGATGGCGAAGAAGGCGGACGGGTCGACGGCGCTGGCGGCGGTCACCGGGTTCCTGGTGTTCTTCGCGGTGCTGCACCAGTTCCCGCAGCCGTGTCCGGCGGGCTCGCACTTCGGGAGTGCGGGGCTGTGGGGCGGGGTGTGCGTGGACTCGGCGGGGCAGGCCACGCAGGGGCTGTACCAGAACCCGGGGATCTTCGGCGGCATCGTGGTGGGGCTGTGTGCGGCGTTCACCTGGCAGCGGCTGCACCGGGTGAAGCTGGTGGACTGGCTGGGGTTCTTCAACGGGCGGCGGCTGGTGCCGATCGTCATGGCCTTCGTGGGGCTGCTGTTCGCGGCGGCGTGCCTGTGGGTGTGGCCGCCGATCGGTGACGCGCTGACGAGTTTCAGCAGGTGGCTGACGGACCTGGGGTCGATCGGCTCGGGGCTGTTCGGCGTCGCCAACCGGGCGCTGCTGGTGGTGGGGCTGCACCAGTTCCTGAACACCTTCATGTGGTTCCAGTTCGGGAGCTTCACCAAGCCGGACGGGACGGTGGTGCACGGCGACGTCAACCGGTTCCTGGCGGGGGACCCGACGGCCGGGCAGTTCACCACGGGCTTCTTCCCGATCATGATGTTCGCGTTGCCGGCGGCGGCGCTGGCCATCACCCACTGTGCGCGTCCCGGCCGGCGCAAGGAGGTGGGCGGGCTGATGCTCTCGGTGGCCCTCACCTCGTTCGTGACGGGGGTGACGGAGCCGTTGGAGTACTCCTTCCTCTTCGTGGCGCCGCTGCTGTACGTGATTCACGCGGTGCTGACGGGTGTGTCGATGGCGGTGTGCTGGGCGCTGGGGGCGAAGGACGGTTTCAGCTTCTCGGCCGGTCTCATCGACTACGTCATCAACTGGTCCCTGGCGACGAAGCCGTGGCTGCTGCTGCCGGTCGGGGCGTGCTTCGCGGTCCTGTACTACGTGGTGTTCCGGGTGGCGATCACCGTCTTTCGCCTGGCCACGCCGGGGCGGGAGCCGGAGGAGGTCGCCGAGGAGATGGAGCGGGACGTCACCAGGTGAGGTGGCGGGAGTGGCGGGGGTGCCGGGGGCGGTGGTGCTGTGTTCCAGACCACCTGGAACTATGGATTCCTTTGGGTGGCGGCCCCGTGCTAGAAAGGTCTAAACCACTAGTGGTTTAGACCATCATTGGCGGGCGAACCCCTTCCGAGTGCCCGCCTCGCCAGGAGGAATCCGATGAGTACGGCCACCGCCAAGGCCCCCGCGAAGAAGCGGGGCCAGGGCGCGATCAAGGGCATGCAAAAGATCGGGCGCAGTCTCCAGCTGCCCGTCGCCGCCCTGCCCGCCGCGGGCATTCTGAACCGTCTCGGCCAGCCTGACGTCTTCGGCAAGGACGGCCTGGGGTGGAACAAGGTCGCCGAGATCTTCGGCCACGCGGGCGGCGCGCTGTTCGACAACCTCGCCCTGCTGTTCTGCATAGGTGTGGCCATCGGCTTCGCCAAGAAGGCGGACGGCACCACCGCGTTCGCCGCCGTCGTCGGCTTCCTCGTCTACAAGAACGTGCTGACCGGCTTCGTCAGCAACGTGACGGGCAAGCCCGAGGACCCGGGCGTGCTCGGTGGCGTGGTGGTCGGCATCACCGCCGCGGTGCTGTGGGAGAAGTACCACCGCACCCGGCTCCCGGACTGGCTCGGCTTCTTCTCCGGCCGCCGGTTCATCCCGATCCTCATGTCCGGTGTGGGCCTGATCTACGGCGTGGTCTTCGGATACCTGTGGCACCCGATCGGTGACGGCCTGAACTCCTTCGCCGAGTGGCTGTCGGGCAACGGCGCGGTGGGCTCGGGCATCTTCGGCCTGGTCAACCGTCTGCTGATCCCCATCGGCATGCACATGCTGCTGAACTCCTTCGCCTGGTTCCAGTTCGGCACCTTCAACCCGCCCGGTGGCGGCGACGCCGTCCACGGCGACATCGCCCGTTACTTCGCCGGTGACCCGCACGCCGGAATGTTCATGACCGGCTTCTTCCCGATCATGATGTTCGCGCTGCCCGCCGCCGGTCTGGCCATCGCGCACGCCGCCCGCCCCGAGCGCCGCAAGGCCGTGATGGGCATGATGATCTCCGTCGGCCTCACCGCCTTCGTCACGGGTGTGACCGAGCCGATCGAGTTCTCGTTCATGTTCATCGCGCCGGTCCTCTACGGCGTCCACGCGGTGCTGACCGGTGTGTCGATGGCGCTCACCTGGGCGCTGGGCATCCGCTCCGGCTTCACCTTCTCCGGTGGCCTCTTCGACTACCTGCTGGGCTGGAGCCACGGCGAGAAGCAGTGGCTGATCATCCCGATCGGCCTGGTCTTCGCGGTGATCTACTACGTGGTCTTCCGCGTCCTGATCACCAAGCTCAACATCCCGACGCCGGGACGTGAGCCGGAGGACACCATCGACGACGCCGCGGAGGCCGCGGCCGAGGCGGAGCAGAAGGCCGCCCGCCGCGCCAAGCGGGAGAAGGTGCCCGCCCAGGCGAGTGGCGCGGACGCCCCGGCTGCCTCCGCGTCCGGTGCGGCCGACGGCTCGGCCGAGCCGCCCTCCCCCGGCGCCTGACGGTCCGCCCGCCACCACAGGCCGCCCCGGCCGGTACGGCATGAAAAAGCCCCGGAGTCTCATGGACTCCGGGGCTTCCTCATGCCATCACCGGCCGTTCGGGCCGCGGCCCCTGCCTGCGGACCGGGCCGAGAGGCAGTCAGACCTCGTACACGGCACCGGACTTGGCGACCTCCACCGGCCCGTCGAAGGCGGCCTGTGCGTCGCGGAGGCTGGCGTCGGAGTCGGTCCAGGGCGGGATGTGGGTGAGGACCAGGCGGCCGACGCCGGCCCGGGAGGCGTGCTCGCCCGCCTCGCGCCCGTTGAGGTGGAGGTCGGGGATGGCCTCCTTGCCGTCGGTGAACGAGGACTCGCACAGGAACAGGTCGCTGCCCTTGGCCAGCTCGTCCAGCGCCTGGCAGGGGCCGGTGTCGCCGGAGTACGTCAGCGTGCGCCCCGCGTGCTCGATGCGGAAGCCGTACGCGTCGACGGGGTGCTTGACGGGTGCGGCCGTGACGGTGAGCGGGCCGATCCGGAAGGAGCCCGGGGCGAGGGTCTGGAAGTCGAACACCTCGGCGAGGGCGCCCGGGTGGGGCAGGTCACCGTGGGCGGCGGCCAGCCGGCTCTCGGCGCCGGGCGGTGCGTACACCGGCAGCGGCGCGCACCGGCTGCCGTCGGGGCAGTAGTAGCGCACCACGAAGTAGCCGCACAGATCGATGCAGTGGTCGGCGTGGAGGTGGGAGAGGAGGATGGCGTCGAGGTCGTAGAGACCGGTGTGGCGCTGGAGATCGCCGAGGGCGCCGTTGCCCATGTCGATCAGCAGCCTGAAGCCGTCGGCCTCCAGGAGGTAGCTCGAGCAGGACGACTCCGCGGACGGAAACGACCCCGAGCATCCGACGACAGTGAGCTTCATAGGGGGGTGTACCTCCTGGGGCGGGCGGCTGGGCGCCGGCTTCCGGACGGTGCGGCAGCTGCCGCTCGGGGGTGCGGGCCGGTCGCGCGGTGCTCCCGAGCGTAAGGCGCACGGGGGCCGCCGGGTCCTGTGGCGGGGCGAGCTGTGGGCGGAATCACCAGTCCGAGTGGGAGGCGCCGACGGCCTGTTCGTCCGCCCCGTACGCCGTCCCCGCCCATCGCACCAGGTCTCTGCCGCCCGGGCCGGGACGTCCGGTGTCACGGTGGGTACGGGTGGGGCAGGGGGCGGTCCGGGGCGGGAGGGAGAGGTGAGGTGATGACGGTGTCGTGGTGGCCGCTGCTGGCCGTCGCGGTGGGTGTGCTGGCGCTGGTGGCCGCGGTAGTGGACGGCCGGGGGCGCTCCGGCAGGCCCACCCGTGCGCAGCGGCGGGCGGCGCGGGCCCGGGCGCGGACGCCGCGGCCCGGTGAGCCGGAGCCGCCCGGCGGGGGCGGAACGCGGCAGGGCCCCTCCGGGTCCGGTGGCCGTGACGGCTCGGACGGGGAGGGGCCCGTGTGACCTCAGGTGCCGCTCTCCCCCGGTGGCTTCGGTCGGCTCCGGGGGGCGGGTGGTGGCGGGGCCGTCAGGCCCAGAGCTGGCCCTGGAGCGTCTCGATGGCGGCCTCGGTGGTCTCGGCGGTGTAGACGCCGGTCGAGAGGTACTTCCAGCCGCCGTCGGCGACCACGAAGACGATGTCGGCGCTCTGCCCGGCGCGGACCGCCTTCTGGCCCGCGGCGAGGGCGGCGTGCAGGGCGGCGCCGGTGGAGACGCCCGCGAACAGGCCTTCCTCGGCCAGGAGTTCGCGGGTGCGGCGGACCGCGTCGTCGGAGCCGACGGAGAACCGGGTGGTCAGCCGGGACTCGTCGTACAGCTCCGGGACGAAGCCCTCGTCGAGGTTGCGCAGCCCGTAGACGACGTCGTCGTAGCGTGCCTCGGCGGCGATGATCTGGACGTCGGGGACGTGCTCGCGCAGGTAACGGCCGACGCCCATGAGGGTGCCGGTGGTGCCCAGGCCGGCGACGAAGTGGGTCACCGAGGGCAGGTCGGCGAGGATCTCCGGGCCGGTGGTGGCGTAGTGCGCGCCGGCGTTGTCCGGGTTGCCGTACTGGTACAGCATCACCCAGTCGGGGTGCTGGACGGACAGTTCCTTGGCCATGCGGACGGCCGTGTTGGAGCCGCCCTCGGGGGGTGAGGAGATGATCTGGGCGCCCCACATGGCGAGCAGCTGCCGGCGCTCCTCGGAGGTGTTCTCCGGCATGACGCAGACCATGCGGTAGCCCTTGAGCTTGGCCGCCATCGCCAGCGAGATGCCGGTGTTGCCGCTGGTGGGCTCCAGGATGGTGCACCCCGGGGTGAGGCGTCCGTCCTTCTCGGCCTGCTCGATCATGTGCAGGGCCGGGCGGTCCTTGATGGAGCCGGTCGGGTTGCGGTCCTCCAGCTTGGCCCACAGGCGCACGTCCTGCGACGGCGAGAGCCGGGGCAGCCGGACGAGCGGGGTGTTGCCGACCGCGGCGAGCGGGGAGTCGTACCGCATCAGCGCATGCCTGCCGCGTCCGCCGCACCGGATCCGCCGGCGACGGCGGGCAGGATGGTGACGTTGTCGCCGTCGGTGAGCTTGGTGGAGATCCCGTCCAGGAACCGGACGTCCTCGTCGTTGAGGTAGACGTTGACGAAGCGGCGGAGCTGGTCGCCCTCGACGAGGCGGTCGCGGATGCCGGGGTGGCGGCTCTCCAGGTCGGCGAAGAGGTCGGCGAGCGTGTCCCCGCTGCCCTCGACGGACTTCTGCCCGTCGGTGTGGGTGCGGAGGATGGTCGGGATGCGGACCTCGATGGCCATGGTGTGCTCCTGTTCGTCAGGGCGGGGCGGCTGCGTGCGTGGGTGAGCGGTCGCCGTCGGTCGCCTTGGCGCGGGGCCGGGGGCGGCGGGGTCGGGCGGCTGGTGGCGCTCGGGCGGGGCCGGCTGCGCGGCGACGCGGGTCGCGACGGGGACGGGCGGCCGGCACCTGGGGAAGAGGGGCGGCCGGGGCGGCTGCGTCAGCCGCGCGGCGGTCCCTCGTTCAGCGTGGACAGATGGCGCTGGCGAGGCGGCACAGATCGACGTGCAGTCGCGCCACGAGCAGCGCGCCCGGGGTCTTGTCGCTCACGTCCTCGTCAACCATGCGGTCATCGTATCGATTCCCCGTCCGCAGACTGGAAACGCGTCTCAGCGAGCGGACGATCGGTGCACACCTGGTGGGACGGCGGGCGGGTGGGGCCCGTCAGGGCGGGCCCGGCGCGGTCGGCGCTCACACCGGTGGGAGCGCCGGCCGGACCCGTGCCTCAGCCGTAGGACTCCACGATCCGCACGTCCTCCTCGGTGACCTGGCCGTCCACGATGCGGTAGGAGCGGAACTGGAACGGCCCGGCGTCGTCGGTGTCGGCCGTGGAGACCAGGACGTAGTGGGCGCCGGGTTCGTTGGCGTAGCCGATGTCGGTGCGGGAGGGGTAGGCCTCGGTGGCGGTGTGGGAGTGGTAGATCACGACGGGTTCCTCGTCGCGGTCGTCCATCTCCCGGTACAGCTTGAGCAGGTCCGTGGAGTCGAACTCGTAGAACGTGGGCGAGCGGGCCGCGTTCAGCATCGGGATGAACCGCTCGGGGCGGTCGGTGCCGGCCGGTCCGGCGACCACGCCGCAGGCCTCGTCCGGGTGGTCCTGCCGGGCGTGCTCGACGATTGCGTCGCGGAGGGTCCTGGTGAGGGTCAGCATGCGGGAAGGCTAACCCGGGGCGTCCGGGGCCCGGGACGGCCCCCCGCGCACCACCGCCGCCGCCCGGCCCCGGAGGGCGGGCGGCGGCGGTGCGGGCGCGCTGGGGCCGGTGGCCGGGCGCGGCGGGGCTCAGCCCTGCGGGTGCTCCGGGGCGGCGACCGCCTCGGGGCGGGCGGTGGCGAAGGCCTCGGGCGTCCGGCGCTTGATCACCAGGTAGGAGGCGCCGAGGATGACGGCCCACACCGGGGCCGCGTACAGGGAGATCCGGGAGTCCGCGTCGAAGCCCATGAGGACGATCACCAGGGCGATGAAGGCGAGCGAGAAGGCGGACGCCCAGGGGGCGCCGGGTGCCCGGAAGGAGGACTTCGGCAGCTCGCCGCGGTCGGCCTTGGCCCGGTAGCGGATGTGGGAGAGGAGGATGACGATCCAGGCCCACATGCCGGAGATGGTGGCGAAGGAGACGACGTAGTCGAACGCCTTGCCCGGCGCCACGTAGTTGATCACCACGCCGATCAGCATCATGCCCACGGAGACGGCGGTGCCGCGCAGCGGGAGGCCGCGGTCGGTGAGCTTGGTGAAGAACTTCGGGCCCTGGCCGTTGAGGGCGAGGTCGCGCAGCATGCGGCCGGTGGAGTACATGCCGGAGTTCGCGGAGGACAGGGCGGCGGTGAGGACGACGAAGTTCACGATCGCCGCACCCGCCGGCAGCCCGATCTTGGCGAAGGCGGCGACGAAGGGGCTCACCCCGGGCTCGAAGACGGTCCAGCTCACCACGGACAGGATGATGATCAGCGCGCCGACGTAGAACAGGCCGATCCGCCACGGCACGGTGTTGATGGCCTTGGGCAGCACCTTGCGCGGGTTGGTGGCCTCACCGGCGGTGACGCCGACGAGCTCGACGGCGAGGAAGGCGAACATCACGATCTGCAGGGTCATCAGCGTGCCGCCGATGCCGTGCGGGAAGAAACCGCCGTCGGCCCACAGGTGGCTGAAAGAGGCGGTGGGGCCGGCGTCGGAGAACCCGAAGAGGATCACGCCGAGGCCGATGAGGATCATGCCGACGATGGCCGTGACCTTGACCATCGAGAACCAGAACTCCAGCTCGCCGAAGATCTTCACGGAGATCAGGTTGACCACGAAGAGCGCGACGGTGAAGACCAGCGCCGGCAGCCACTGTGGAATGTCGTGGTTCCAGTACCGCACGTAGGTGGAGGCGGCGGTGACCTCGGTGATGCCGGTGACCACCCAGAACAGCCAGTAGGTCCAGCCGGTCACGAATCCCATGAACGGGCCGAGGAACTCGCGGGCGTACTCGGAGAACGATCCCGAGACGGGGCGGTACATGAGCAGCTCGCCCAGCGCCCGCATGATCAGGAAGATGACCACGCCGACCACGGCGTAGGTCAGGATGAGGCTCGGCCCCGCCTTGGATATGGCCAGTCCGGCCCCCAGGAAGAGCCCGGTCCCGATGGCGCCGCCGATGGCGATCATCTGGATCTGCCGGCTGCCCAGCCCGCGCCGGTACCCCTCTTCGGGTGCGGCCTCCGCGGCCCCGTCACCCTCGTGCGTCTCGACCTGCACAGAGGTCATTGATTGCGCCTTTCTCCTACCGATCCGGTCTGTCCAGATCGGTTCTCGATCCCCCCGGACGGAGTTTCCCGCCCACCGACGGTCGGTCGGCTCGGCGCTCCCACAGGTGACAGGGGTGGCGTCACCACGCGGCAGGTCGAGAAGATCTATCACGGCCACTTTGCGGTCGACCAGGGACGTATTTCGAAGTGACGACCCCATAAATATGACAAGTATGGACCAAAAGGGACAGCTTGCCGAGCCGAACCGGTCACGGGGTGATGGGATCGTTATGCGGCGCCGCAGACTTGATGTCCGGAAACCTCCACTTCCGGGAAGCCGGATTTCGCTCACCGGAAATGACTTCACCGGCGTGCCAGGGAAACGGAATTGATCATTCCGATGTCGCCGGAAAGCCGGCGCACCGGCGTCACCGCCCCGGCCGGGCGTCCGGCAAGGCCGGCCCCGGACCTGTGGCCGCCCAGCCACCCGAACACGGACACGCGGGCCCTCAGGCGTCACGGGCCGCTCGGCCCGCCCTCAGGCCGTGAGGGACTCGACGAGTGTCTCCTGGAGGCCGCCCAGCCAGAGGTAGGCGTGGACCATGGGCTTGCGGGGGTCGGAGTCCGGCAGGCGCATCAGCGTGTCGTCCTCCTCGGAGACCTCCAGGCGGGTGCCGATGGCCAGCCTGAGGTCGTTGAGGGCGCCCAGCCACTGGCGGCACAGGTCGGCGTCGAGCCGCAGCACCTCGTCCTCGTCCTCGCGGGCGCTCAGGCCGTCCAGCGAGCCGACCACGGCGAGCAGGTTCTCGCGCTTGCCGGCCCGCAGGTCCGTCTCGGTGTAGCGGCGGAACTCGGCCGCGGCCTCCCGGGTGGCCCGGTCCGCGGGGGCGCCGGGGCCGCCGTAGGCGTCGGGGAAGAGCCGGGCCAGGGCCGGGTCGGCGGGGGGCTCACTGGGGCCTTCGACCATGAGCGCCGCGAGCGGGTCGGCGTCCTGCGCCGGCTCCTCACCGGGGCCGATGAGTTCGAGGAGCTGCACGCTGAGGCTGCGGAGGATGGAGATCTCCACCTCGTCCAGGACGATGGTCGCGCCGCCCTCCGGGCGCGCCTCGAAGTAGCCCGGCATCAGCGGTCCTGCTGGAGGGTGGCCCACAGGCCGTACCCGTGCATCGCCTGCACGTCGCGTTCCATTTCCTCTCGGCTGCCACTGGAGACGATCGCGCGTCCCTTGTGGTGCACGTCCAGCATCAGTTGGTGCGCCTTGTCCTTGGGGTAGCCGAAGTAGCTCTGGAAGACGTAGGCCACGTAGCTCATGAGGTTCACCGGGTCGTTGTGGACCACCGTCACCCACGGGACGTCCGGCTCCGGGACCTCGACCGGCGCCTCCTCGGCTTCGGGCCGCTCGATCTCGATCGGCACACTGAGCGAACTCTGCGGCCACGCTCGGCCATGGACGGGTGACAGATGGGCACTCACGCCCCCCATGCTGCCACCCCGCGTGGCGCGTCGCACAAACCGGCCCGGCGGGCACGTCCCGCCGGCCGGACCGGCCGGGACCACCCGGAGGGCCTGCCGCGCACCGAGCGGGGCCGTGAGGGCGGGCAAAGGACCGGCGGCGGCCCGCCTCGGACCGGGCCGGGACGAGGTGGGGCCCCGGGAACTCCGCGAGGGAAAGCCTCGGCGCGAAGGTGGCCGAAACTGAAATCGTCAGAGTGACGAGTATTCGCGCTACCATCGCACGTATGAACACAGCAGACCTGGGGCTGCCGGTGGAAGTGCCCTCGACCGCGCTCTTCACCGACCAGTACGAGCTCACCATGCTGCAGGCCGCACTGCGGTCGGGGACCGCCGAGCGGGCTTCCGTCTTCGAGGTCTTCACCCGCCGCCTGCCCGAGGCCCGGCGCTACGGCGTGGTGGCCGGAACCGGACGCGTCCTGGACGCGGTGGAGAACTTCCGGTTCGACGCCACCGTCCTGGAGTTCCTGCGCGACCGCGGCATCCTGGACGGGCCGACCCTGGAGTGGCTGGCGGACTTCCGCTTCCGCGGCGACATCTGGGGCTACCCCGAGGGCGAGGTGTACTTCCCCGGCTCCCCCGTCATGCGGGTGGAGGGCACCTTCGCCGAGGCGGTGCTGCTGGAGACCGTCATCCTCTCCATCCTCAACCACGACTCCGCGGTGGCCGCCGCGGCCTCGCGCATGGCGGTGGCGGCCGGCGGCCGGCCGCTGATCGAGATGGGCGCGCGCCGCACCCACGAGCTGGCCGCGGTCGCCGCCTCCCGGGCGGCCTACCTCGGTGGCTTCACCACCACCTCGGACCTGGCAGCGGGCTTCCGCTACAACATCCCGACCGCCGGCACCAGCGCCCACTCCTTCACCCTGCTGCACGACAGCGAGCGGGGCGCCTTCACCGCCCAGGTCGACTCCCTCGGCAGCGGCACGACGCTGCTGGTGGACACCTACGACGTCGCCGAGGCGGTGCGCACCGCCGTGGAGGTGGCCGGCACCGGGCTGGGGGCGGTGCGCATCGACTCCGGTGACCTGCTGCTGCTCGCCCACCGGGTGCGGCAGCAGCTGGACGAGCTGGGCGCCAAGCAGACCCGCATCGTGGTCACCAGCGACCTCGACGAGTACGCCATCGCCTCGCTGGCCGCGGCGCCGGTGGACGCCTACGGGGTCGGCACGCAGCTGGTCACCGGCAGCGGCCACCCCACCGCGTCGATGGTCTACAAGCTCGTGGCGCGGGCCGACGGCACCGACCCGTCGGCGCCGCTGCGGCCGGTCGCCAAGCGCTCCGCCGGGGCGAAGTCCTCCCGGGGCGGCGCCAAGTGGGCCGCCCGCCGCCGGGACGCCGACGGCGTCGCCGAGGCGGAGGTCGTCGGCACCGGCGAGGTCCCCGCCGGCCTGCGCGACCACCTGCTCCAGGTACCGCTGGTCCGGGGCGGCGAGGTCGTGGCGCGGGAGCCGCTGGAGGCCGCCCGGGAGCGGCACATCGCGGCGCGCGCCGGGCTGCCGATGTCCGCGACGCAGCTCTCACGCGGCGAGCCGGTCCTGCCCACCGAGTACGTCTGAGGCCCCGCGTCCCCGGTGCGCCCGCGGCCGGCCCGCGCCGAAGGCCCCCGCCCCGTGCGCCGGGTGTGTCCGGGGCGTGGCCCCCGGGGCCGTCCGGCCGTGGCGCCGCCCCCTCCCGTCCCGGCGAGCCGGTGTCTACCCTTCATTCATGTCGCCGTGTGAGCGCCGTCACCGCCCGGCCTCCCGGGACGCGGACCGGGTCGGGACGGCTCCCCGGGGCGGCGGGGACCGTGAGCGGTTCCGCCTCCGGGCCGCTCCCCCTTCCAGCGGAAAGGCCGCACATGCACCGCGCACTGATCGTCGTGGACGTCCAGAACGACTTCTGTGAGGGCGGCAGCCTCGCGGTCGCGGGCGGGGCGGACGTCGCCGCAGCCGTGACCGAGCTGATCGGACAGGCCGGCGGCACCGGCTACCGGTACGTCGTGGCGACCCGCGACTACCACATCGACCCCGGCGACCACTTCTCGCCCAAGCCCGACTTCGAGCACTCCTGGCCACCGCACTGCGTGGTGGGCACCGAGGGCAGTGGCTTCCACCCCAACCTGGCGCCGGCGCTGACCTCCGGAGCCGTGCAGGCGGTCTTCGACAAGGGCCACTACACGGCGGCCTACAGCGGATTCGAGGGGCGCGACCAGGACGGTGCCGGCCTGGCGCAGTGGCTGCGGGACCGGGAGGTCAGCGAGGTGGACGTGGTGGGGATCGCCACCGACCACTGCGTGCGGGCCACGGCGCTGGACGCGGTGCGTGAGGGGTTCACCACCCGGGTCCTGCTGGACCTGACCGCCGGGGTGGCGCCGCACACCACCGAGCGGGCGCTGGCGGAGCTACGTGAGGCCGGGGCGGAACTCTCGGGGGAGCCAGTCGTCCTGGCCCGCTGACCCGAACCACCGCAACCGCGCGGCCCGGGGTGCCCGCTCGGCCGCCGGGGCGGGCACGGGGCGGGGCAGCCGGGGCCCTGCCGGGCCGGTGGGGACCGTACGGCCGGCCGGGAGGCGGGTGCGGTCCGAGGACCACCAGGTGCCGTCGGCGGCGTGGGCGCGGGCGGCGAGGACCGCGGGGCACCGGGGGGCGGCCGTCTCGGGGCGCAGCAGGTGACGGATGGGGTGCCAGGACTCGGTGTCGTCCTCCGGGCTGGCCCGCCATACCAGGCCGTCGGGGTGGTGCAGGACGGCGCTGACCTCGTCGGGGGTCGGCGGGTGGGTGTTGCCGCGCAGGTAGACCGAGTGCAGGCCCAGGTTCCGCAGCCGGGTCAGGGCCCGCTGCCGGTTCACGGAGTGCACCAGCACCCGCACGCTGTGTTCCCGGCCACCAGGTCTGGGCAGGCTCAGGGCGACCACCACACTCCCTCTCGGGAGCCGGACGAAACCTCCGCCGGGCATGCGCCACTCTCCTCTCCTGAGACTGGGTGTCAACAAGGATCGCTAGAGGCATCTAAACGCCTTTTGGTCGCCGCCCGCTAGGGGGGGGCGACCAAAAGGCTTCTGACCTGCGGCTTTACCGTTTACTTGACTGACGGCCCCACATGGAGGGTGACCGTCGAGCCACTCAGCGGCTCGTCGGTGATCGATATCCGAGTGTTGGTGTCAACAACGCTCACGCCACCCGTGGGGTTCGCCCCGTCCACGTAGACGCCCTTGTGGTCGTCGAAGGTGCCGACCCCCGGGCGGGAGGGGATGCGGATCCTGACCCCGTCCTTGTGGAGGGTGACCGGGTCGGTCCAGTGGTGGGTGAAGGTGGCGTCGAAGGTCTGGAAGCGGTTGCGCATCAGCGTGCCGTCGGCCCAGCGGGTCGCCTTCGGGTGGGAGTCGACCGGCAGCACCAGACCGAGGCCGGGGTGCTCACCGACGTTGTTGTCCGCCTGCGAGGTGTCCCACTTCCACACCAACACGCCGTCCTGGAAGGGGAAGTGCTCGACCTGGTTGGGACGGGTGCTGCTCCAGCCGAAGTTGTAGGGGCCGGTCTGCAGGGTCTTGTCGTAGGAGACGTAGCGGCGGTTCTCCGCGATGTAGTACTGCGGGTAGTCCCGGGTGAAGGAGGAGCCGATCCGGGAGAAGCCCTGCGCGGTCCAACCGGGCTGCGCGCTCTCGGCGTTGTCGCTGAAGACCGGCTTGCCGTCGGCGGTGACGACCAGGTCGTCGGCGGCGAACCCCTTCTGGGCCACCCCGCCGTCGGTCTGGTAGCGGAACCTCAGGTCGATCTTCTTGCCGGCGTACGCGTCGAGCGGGTAGGTCAGGTCCTGGTAGGCGTCGGTGGTGCCGGTCAGCGCGGGGGTGCCGCTGCCGTCACGGGGGATCGCCGTGCCGTTCGCGGTGCCGTCCAGCGCCTGCCAGTCGGCGCCGCCGTCGGTGGAGACCTCGGCGTAGAGGTAGTCGTAGTCCTTCTCGATGTCCCACCAGCCCTTGAGGGAGAGGGCGGCCTTCGAGGCGCCGGTGAGGTCCACGGTGCGGGTCAGGGTGTTCTTCAGGTCGTCGCCCATACCGCTCCACCACTGCTTCTCACCCTCGGCGGGCGGCACGACGGTGGTGGTGACGGCCTTGTCGGGCAGGTTGACGACGAGCGCCTGCGGGTTCCTGGTGTTGTACTCGGCCGCCCCCAGCTTGTGCGTGGAGTTGGTCGCGGCCTTCGCCGTGTCGTAGTTCAGCCAGCCCAGTTGGAGCTTGTCCCAGGCGCTGAGGTCGTCGGGCAGGTCGCCGATGGCGTTCTTCCCGGTGCCGAGCCAGGAGCCGGCGGACATCAGCGACCAGAAGTCGACGGAGGACTCGCCGGTGCCGGAGGTGTCGTACTCGTCGGGCAGGCCCAGGTCGTGGCCGTACTCGTGGGCGAAGACGCCGAGTCCGCCGTTCTCCGGCTGCATGGTGTAGTCGCCGATCCAGATGCCGGTGTCACCGATCTGGGTGCCGCCCATGGGGTTGCCGGCGGGGCCGGTCTTCCCGGCGTCGGTGCCGTAGGCGTACCAGCGGTGCGCCCAGATGGCGTCGTCGCCCTGGACGCCGCCGCCCGCGGACTCGTCCTCGCCGGCGTGGACGATCTGGAAGTGGTCGATGTAGCCGTCCGGCTCGTTGAAGTCGCCGTCGCCGTCGTAGTCGTTGCGGTCCCACTGGTCGTACTGGGCGAGGTCGGCCTTGATCTGCCCGGCGGTGCGGCCCTGGGCCTTCTGGTCGGCCGTCCACTGGTTGACGGCGTCCCGGATGAGGTCCCAGGCGTTGGGGCAGTTGGTGGAGCCGCAGTAGTCGGAGCCGTAACGGGCCTCGTTGTAGGGGACCTTGACCCAGTCGGAGACCTCGCCGTCGACCGAGTAGCGCCCGGAGGACTGCTTCTCGTAGTACTTGGCCAGCGACTCCTTCTTCTTGTCGTGCGAGAAGTAGAGGTCCTGGTAGTGCCGGCTGTCGAAGTCCTTCTGCCAGTCGGTGCTGTTGTCGGTGCGTCGGTCGGGCTCGGCTATCTGGTTGTGCGCGGGGCCGGCCGTGCCGCCGTACTTCTTCACCGGCGGCTGCGGACCGCTGCCGTCCGGGTCGTACATGGTGGTGTCGTCGACCTTGTCGCCGAACTCGGCCAGGATCGTGAAGATCTTGTCCGTCTTCTCCCGGGCCAGCTCGACGTACTTGCCCTTGCCGAGCCTGACGACGTCCGAGCCGTCCCGGCGGGTCGCCTTGGCGCGTCCGGAGAGGACCTCCGAGAGGGCCTGCTTGCGCTGCGCGGTCCGGGTGTCGGTGAACGGGCCCTTGAGGTCGTGGTCCACGCTGCGGGCCTCGGGGGCCGGGTCGCCGCCGGCAGCGGTGTGCCGCGATGAGGGGGTCGCGGCCCCCGCCTGCGCCGCCCCCGCCGACAGCGTCACCGCAACCGTGGCGGCGATGGCCGTCACGAGAGCGGGGCCTGCGAACATCCGTCTCTGCACCTTCACTTGACGTCGTCCTCCCCTGACTCGCACCTGTGGTGAAGGGCATTCGACCGTAAAGAGAACGGAAAAGACAGATCTTGACTGGCACATGATCAACCAGTACGTTCACTTGCCCTTAAACGCGAGGATTTCGCCCACCTGCCTGCGGTTCGCCCCGCCCCGGCCCCCTCGGCCGGTCCCCGGGGCCGCGACCCCTGCGCCCCCTCGTGCCTCCCCTCACCGCCGCCCGGGCGCTTACCGGTGACGGCTCGCGGGCAGGAACGCCCGCGGGGCGTCGCGCGGCACGGTGTCCGCCGCTCCCGGCGAGGTCCGGCCAAGTGGCCGGGCGCGCCCGTCCCGCCCCTGGCCCGGACAGCGACACGGAGGGCGGCGCCATGCCCCGGCCCACGAGTGCCCAGATCGTCTACGGCTCGGCCACGGTCCTCCTGGCCACCCTCACGATGCTGCTGCTCTCGGGCACCCGCACCGTCGCCGGGATCACCGTCGTCACGGTCGCCGGTCTGGCCCTGGGCCTCCTGGTCGCCGTCACCGCCCCGGCCGTCGCGCCTCCCCTCCCCCGCAGACCGCCGGCCCCGGCCGAGGCCGCGGCACCCGGGGGCCCGGTGGTCACCGGGGTGGCGGGGGACGGCCCGGTGGTCGCCCGGGGCGGCTGGGACGGCCTCGGACCGGACGGTCAGTAGGGCGTCGACGGCTGCCGGGTGGAGACCACGACGGTCTTGGCGGCCTTGTCGTGCAGGCACTGGTGGTAGGGCCGGTCCCAGGTGCACCACAGGACGTTGACCAGCCAGAAGATCGCCCCGCAGCAGGGCACGACCTCCGGCAGCGAGTAGACCGCGGCCCTGATCCACGCTGCGGGCCCGGAGGGCACCGAACCGTCGTCGAGCATCGCCACCCGGATGCGCATGAGCATCTTGCCGACCGTCTGCCCCCGGTAGGCGAGCATGAGGGCCTCATAGACCAGGTACACCACCAGGGTGACCAGTTGGACCAGGCTCTGCTTGCCGGTGTCCCGGCCCACGACGAAGTCGCCGTCGGACGCGGTGTAGTGGATGTTCAGCGCGAAGGACATGATCAGGCCGATCGGCACCCCGATGATGAGCGCGTCGATGATGCGGGCGACCAGCCGTCGGCCCCGGTTGGCCAGCGGCGGCATCCCCGCCAGCGGGTCGGCCGCGCCGTAGGGCCCGCCGTAGGGGTTGTCCGAGCCCGGCCCGCCGAACGGTCCACCGCCGTAGGGCCCGCCGTAGGGCCCGCCCCCGTACGGTTCCCCGGCGCCGCCGTGGGCCCCGCCGCCTCCCTGGGGCTCGCCGCCCCCGGGGCCGGAGCCGGGCGGCGGGCCGGCTGCCCGCGCCCGGTCGTGTCCGCGCCCAGGGTCCGCACCGGGGGAGCCGTTGGCGTGGGACAGGCCCGGCGGCCCGGGACGCTCGGCGAGCGGGTCCTCGTCACGCGGCGGTTCTCCCGGCGGGGTCCTGGAGTCGTCGGTGCTCATGGCCCGAGTCGATCGCGCCCGGCCCCGCCCCGCATCCGGCGCGCGCCGTTCGGGGGACCGCCCGCCGGGCCGCGCCGCACGGGGAAACGGTCACCCCAGCGGACGCCCCGGTGGAGCGGCCACCCGGGCCGGCGCAGGCGGCACCGGAGCAGCCGTCAGTCGCTCTCCCGCTCGGCCACGAAGGTGCGGGCCACCTTGTCGTGCCAGCACTGGCGCCACGGCTTGTCGAACAGGCACCATGCCGCGTTCACCACGCCGACCGCGACGGCCCCCAGCACGCCGTAGACCAGCCAGCGTCGGGCGGCGGAGGCGAAGGTGGGCGTCTCGTGGTCCTCGATGTCCAGCACCCGGACCCCGCACAGCCGCTTGCCGAGCGTGACGCCCCACTTCGCGGTGGGCAGCGCCTCGTAGAGCAGACCGCCGACGAGGAGGACGGCGAGGACCACGGCGAGGTAACCGCCCGTCGTCCCGTCCAGGAGGTAGACGGTGGTCAGCCGGCCGCTCTGCTTGGCCGCGGCCACCTTGTCGGCGATGTGGTCGGCGCCCAGGGAGCCGAGCGGGAAGGCCACCGCGCCGACCACCGCACCGAGGACGACGCTGTCCAGCAGCCGTGCGGCGAAGCGGCGGCCGAGGGCCGCGGGACGGCCGGGGGTCGCCTCGGCGAACGCGAACGGGTTCTCCACCGGCGGCTTCCACGGCATGACCCCCTCCGCTGCCGGGCCGCCCTCGGGGGCCGCGCCACCTGCTGCGAACGGCTCGGGGACGAAGGCGTCCGGCGGCAGCGCCGTCTGCTGCGGGAAGGCGCCGGGCGGGAAGCCCCCGACCTGCGGACCGGCAGGGCCCGGGCCGGTGGGACCCTGCGGGCCGGCGGGGCCCGGGTTCGCCTGCGGGGGCACGGCGGGGGCGGGCTGCGCACCCTGGGCCGGCGGGGCGCCCTGCGGGGTCGACGGGCCCTGCGGCGCCGCCTGCGGGGGGACCTGCGCGCCGGGGCCGCTCTGCGGGCGCGGGACGCGGATGGCCATGGTGCTGTTGTGCGCCGGGGGTGGGGTGCCGGGGGTGGGCGCGGGGCCGGACTGTGCCGGGGCGCTGTCGCCCGGAGTGCTGCCGGCGGGGGTGCTGCCGGCGGGGGTGCTACCGCCCTCGCCGGACGGTTTCGCCCCACCGGACCGGACCGCGCGGATGGCGACCGTTCCCTCGTGGCGCGGGCCGCGGTCGGCGGGCGGGGTGGGGCCGCTCTCGGCGGCAGGCGCCTGGCCCTCCGGGGCGGCACCGCCCTGTCCGCGCGGGGTGGGCACCCCGGCCTGCTGCGCCTGGCCCGCGCCGGCGGACTGCTCGGCGCCCCAGCTGAGCCGTCCGCCGTCCGCCAGGCCGCCCTGGCGGGCGGGGTCCGCGTGCCAGCCGGGGGTGGGGCCGTCCAGGGCCGGCGGCGTGGTCTGCGCGGCCGAGGCCGACTCGTCGTCGAAGAAGACCGGGCCGGTGTCGGTCACCGCCGCGGCGGGGGCCCCGGCGCCGGCGGGGGTGTCGGCCGGGGCGCCGGCGTTCGCGGGCGGAGCGGGCGTCTCGCCGTCGGCCGCCGCGGGACGGCTGGTGCCCGGCTCCCAGGAGGAGCCGTTCCAGTACCGGATGTACCCGGGGATGGACGGGTCCGGGTAGTAACCCGGGGCTGGTGCGCCGGCGGCTCCTGGAGTGGGGGCACTCATGTCCAATTCCCGTATCTGTCTCGGTGTGCTGGGCGGTCGGCTCGCGCCCGGCCCGGTCGGGTCGCGCACGTCACCAGGTGCAGTCTGCCGCAACCGCGGCGTCCACATCTATCAGACGGGCCGAGGTGGGACGGTCACGACGGAGGTGGGCCACCTTTACGGGGTCCTCCGAAAAGGGTGTGCGAAGTCGCGTAAGGATCGTGTGGAGACGCCCTCTTGGAAGGTGTCGCCGTCGTGTCGCCGGTGACCGGCCGGCACGTCGCCGGCCGTGGCAGGCCCGCCCGGTGGCGGGGTGCGAGCAGCCGCGGAACCGCGGCAGGGGAAAGGGGCGAGGACCATGCAGGCGGTGGTGGAGCGGGAGTTGGAGCTGCGGCTGGTGCTGTCACCGGAGCGCAGTGTGGCAGTGCCGGCGCGGTTGACCTACCGCAGTGCGGACCCGTACGCGGTGCGGGTGACCTTCCACCTGGACTCGCCGGCGCCCGTGGAGTGGGTCTTCGCCCGGGAGTTGCTGGTGGAGGGCGTCTTCCGGGCGTGCGGTGCGGGGGACGTCCGGGTGTGGCCGAGCCGCAGCGGGTCCCGCGGGGTGGTCACGATGGCGCTGTCCTCGCCCGACGGCCAGGCCCTGCTGGAGGTGGCGACGGCCCCGCTGTCGGCGTGGCTGGAGCGCACCCTGCGCCTGGTGCCGCCGGGCACCGAACAGGGCCACCTGCGGCTGGGCGAGGCGGTGGCCGACTGGCTGGCGGGGGAGACGGACGCACCGCGGGCCGCGGACCCGGCCGCCGGGCAGGGGCCGGACGGCGTGGCGGGCGCCGCCGGGGAGGCGCGGCCGGGCGGGGCCGAGGAGGACCGGGCCGGCGGACCGCCGGAGGGGCCGCGGTCCGCGGCGGGCTGAGCCACCGCCGGTCACGGCACGGCCGGCGGGTGCGGGTCAGGTGAGGGGGCCCGCCGCCACCCCCTCGGCGAGCAGCGCGGGGGTGCCCTCGCCGGTGGTGCCGAGCCAGTCGGCCCCGTCGGCCGAACTCCGCAGCACCGGCAGCCGCGTGGCGCCCGGGCCCGGTACCAGGCGGGCGATCCGCAGGCGCTCGGCACTGTCGCCCCGGGCGGTGATCGCGGTCCGGGCGAGCGTTTCCAGGGCCGCGGGGTCGATCCGGGTAGCCGGGGCGTACGGCAGCGACCACAGGTCGGCGCCCTCGACCGGCCGCAGGGCGAACTCCTCCCCTCCCCCCGCGGCGGCCCGGCGCACCGGGGCGCGGAAGAGGTGGCGGGACCAGCGGTGGCGGGAGCTCCCGGTGGCCGCGGCGGCCGGCTGCCGGGGCGGGCCGCTCCTCGCGCGCGGTGGTGGGACCTCGGCCGGCTCCTCGCCGTACACCAGGTCCGCCGAGAGCACCGGGGTGCCGTCGTCGTCCCGGGCCAGGTCGACGGTGACCGTCCAGCTGCCGTCGCGGCGTTCGGCGCCGTGGCCCCGTTTGCGCAGGCGCAGTTCGCCGTCCCGGAAGGCCAGGGAGCCGAGCCGGACGTCGACGCCGGTCACCTCCCGCAGGCGCAGTGGGGGCCAGCCGTGGGGGGTGACCCAGTCGCCGAGGCTGATCGCGTACTCCAGCAGGACGGACACCGGCAGCGCCGGGTGCCCGTCGACGGTGTACTCGCCGAAGCACGGGTGGTCGCCGGTCCGCAGCCGGTTCACGCACTCGATGTCGCCGTGGATGCGGTAGCTGCGCAGCTCGCCCAGGTAGTGGCGGGCGGAGGCCCACCGGGGGTGGTCCGCGTCGTACACCAGGGGCATGCGGTTGGAGAGCTGGTGGGGCAGGACGGCGTTGCCGTAGCGGCCCATGAAGAGGACCTCGCCCGCGGCTCCGGAGAGGATTTCGCGCGCCCAGTGGTCCACCCCCTCGCCCGGGTCCACCAGGGAGGTGTAGCGCACCGCGGTCCTGAGGTTGGCCAGTCCGCTCCTGCCCGCCCAGGTGTGCCAGACGGTGGTCTGCGCCGGGATGCCCAGCTCGGCGCTGATCCAGTGGCCCAGGCGCGCCAGCGCGTCGTTGCCCGCGGAGTAGGCGACCTGGCCGACCATGCCGCCGACCCGCCCCGCCAGCGAGCCGACGCCGGAGACCAGGCGCAGCCGGGCCCCGGGGCGGGTGCGCACCGCGTCGACCACGGTGAGCAGGCCGTCGACCTTCACCGCGACGGTGTCGGCGACCTCGTGCGGGCTCTGGTCGGCGAAGCGTCGCGACTGGTCGGTGCCGGCGTTGTGGATCAGTACGGTGGGCGGTTCGCCGATCCGCTCCAGCAGGTCGCGCACCGCCTCGGGGTCGGTGCAGTCGCAGCGCTGGTACTCCAGGCGCAGCCCGGCGGCGGCGGCCCGCCGCAGGTTGCCGTGCACCTCGCGCTGCTGCGCGGCCCGGGACAGCCGCCGCCGCGTGTCGCGGACGGCGTCCTTCCCGGCCGCGGCCCTGAGTTCCTCGCGGCTCCACCGGGCGAACGCCTTCTCGTCGAGGGCCTGCCACGGCTCGTCGCCGGGGGGTGCGGCGCGCCCGGTGACCACGACCCGGCAGCCGGTCCGCCGGGCCAGTTCCTCGGCGATGGCGAAGCCGATGCCCCGGCCGCCGCCGGTGACCAGCACCGTGTCCTGGCGGCCGAGGTCGGGCATCGTCCGCCCCGGGAACCGCCCTTCCCGGGACGATAGGACCGGGTTGGCCACCCTTTACGCCGAAACATCCCTCGTGCCGTTGCGGATGATTCGACAAGGAGCCCCCGCGCGAATCGGCGCATACCGGTCCGACGAGATAGTTTCATAGGGAAATTGACTTCCCCGACGGCCATTCACCCGTCATTTGGCCGCCGGACGGAAGAAGTTTCGACAGCGTTTTCCCGCCTGGCGGCACGGGTTTCCGGGCGGGCTGCGCGCAATGCCTTCGGGGCGTCCGGACGCAGGGTCCGCACCGGCCGGGCGGTCACGCGTCCCGGTACGCCTCCAGCAGCCGCAGCCAGGCCTCGCTGAGCGTCGGGTAGGAGGGCACGGCGTGCCACAGCCGCCGCAGCGGGACCTCGCCGACGACGGCGATCGTGGCGGAGTGGAGCAGTTCGGAGACCTGCGGCCCGGCGAAGGTGACGCCGAGCAGCACCTCGCGGTCGAGGTCGACGACCATGCGGGCGCGGCCGGTGTAGTCGTCCCGGTAGAGGCCGGCGCCGGCGACGCCCGCCAGGTCGAGGTCGACGGTGCGCACCCGGTGGCCGGCGCGCTCCGCCTCGGCGGCGGTGAGGCCGACCGCGCCCACCTCGGGGACGGTGAAGACGACCTGCGGGACGGCGCCGTGGTCGGCGGTCGCCACGTGCGCACCCCACGGGCCGTCCTCCAGCAGGGTGTTGCCGCGGGCGCGCACCCCGATGGCGTCACCGGCGATGCGCGCCTGGTACTTGCCCTGGTGGGTGAGGAGGGCGCGGTGGTTGACGTCGCCGACTGCGTAGAGCCAGCCGCCGGGGACGTCGGTGACGCGCAGGCCGTCGTCGACCTCCAGCCAGGAGCCGGGGGTCAGGCCGACGGTCTCCAGGCCGAGGTCGTCGGTGCGCGGGGCGCGGCCGGTGGCGAAGAGCACCTCGTCGACGGTCAGCTCCGAGCCGTCGTCCAGGGTGAGGCGGACCGGGCCCGCGGGGTCGGCGCGGTCCAGGGAGGCGACGGAGACGCCGGTGCGGACCTCGGCGCCCGCCTCGCGCAGGGCGTCGGCGACCAGTTCGCCGGCGAACGGCTCCATGCGGGGCAGCAGCCCCTCGCCGCGCACCAGGACGGTGACCCGGGAGCCCAGGGCCTGCCAGGCGGTGGCCATCTCCACGCCGACCACGCCGCCGCCGACCACGGCCAGGCGGCCCGGTGCGGCCTTGGCGGAGGTGGCCTCCCGGCTGGTCCAGGGGCGGGCGCCGGCGATGCCGGGGAGGTCGGGGACGACGGCGCGGCTGCCGGTGCACACGGCCACGGCGTGGCGGGCCAGCAGGGTGCGCGGGGCGGCGCCCTCGCGGGTGACGGTGACGCGGCGCGGGCCGTCGAGCCGGCCGTGGCCGCGCACCAGGGTGATGCCGGCGGAGTCCAGCCACTGCACCTGCCCGTCGTCCTGCCAGCCGGAGGCCTCGGCGTCGCGGTGGGCGAGGACCTCGGGGACGTCCAGCGGTGCGGCGGCCAGGCTGCGCAGCCCGGGGGTGTGGCGGGCGTCGGCGTGGGCGGCGACCGGCCGCAGCAGGCCCTTGCTGGGCATGCACGCCCAGTAGGAGCACTCGCCGCCGACGAGTTCGCTCTCGACGATCACGGTGGTCAGGCCGGCGGCGTGGGCGCGGTCGGCGACGTTCTCCCCCACCGGCCCGGCGCCGACCACCACGACGTCGAAGGTCTCCGCCGCCTCGTCGGTGCCGGCCCCGGTGCCCTCGTCCCTGCTCGCCATCGGTCCCTCGTCTCTGCAAGGCTCCCGGCGCGCACCGGTCGGTGACGCGCCCGCACGGCCCTGGCGGCCGGCCCGTGGGACATCCTGCCCGGGCGGGGCCTGCGCGGCCACACGGTGCGGGCCTTGCGGGTACGGCCGGTCGGGCGTCGCGGGCGTGGCCGGTCGGGCGTCGCGAGTACGGCCGTGCCGTGTTCCGGGTGCGCCGGGCGGGCGGTCAGAAGACCTTGCCGGGGTTGAGGAGGCCGAGCGGGTCGAAGACCTCCTTGATGCCGCGGTGCAACCGCAGGGAGACCGGGCCCAGTTCGCGGGCGAGCCAGTCCTTCTTCAGCAGGCCGACGCCGTGCTCGCCGGTGATGGTGCCGCCGAGTTCGAGGCCGAGGCCCATGATCTCGTCGAAGGAGATGCGGGCGCGGGCGGCCTCGTCCTCGTCGGCGGGGTCGAAGCAGACGGTGGGGTGGGTGTTGCCGTCACCGGCGTGGGCGCAGACCCCGATGGTCAGGTCGTGCCGGGCGGCGATGGCGGCGACGCCCTCGAGCAGCTCGCCGAGGCGGGAGCGGGGGACGCAGACGTCGTCGATCATCGTGACGCCCTTGACCCGGTCCAGGGCGGTGAGCGTCAGGCGCCGGGCCTGGAGCAGCAGGTCGGACTCGGCGGCGGTCTCGGCGGGCACCACCTCGGTGGCGCCGGCCTCCGTGCACACCCGGGCCACGGCGGCCAGGTCCCGGGCGGGTTCGGGGGTGTCGAAGGCGGCGAGGAGCAGGGCCTCGGTGGTCTCGGGCAGGCCCATGTTGGCCATGGCGTTGACGGCCTGGATGCTGGTGCGGTCCATGAGTTCCAGCAGGGCCGGGGCGTGGCCGTCGGCCATGATGCGGCAGACGGCCTCGCAGGCCGCGGCGGCGGTGGGGAACTCGGCGGCGAGGGCGAGCTGCTGCGGGGGTTCGGGTTTGAGGGCGAGGGTCGCCCGGACGACGATGCCGAGGCTGCCCTCGGAGCCGACGAAGAGACGGGTGAGGTCGTAGCCGGCCACGCCCTTGGCGGTGCGCCGGCCGGTGTTCAGCAGCGAGCCGTCGGCGAGGACGACGGTCAGGCCCAGGACGTACTCGGCCGTCACGCCGTACTTGACGCAGCACAGGCCGCCGGAGGCAGTGCCGATGTTGCCGCCGATGGAGCACATCTCCCAGCTGGAGGGGTCCGGCGGGTAGTACAGCCCCTGGGCGGCGACGGCGCGGGAGAGGGTGGCGTTGATGACGCCGGGTTCGACGACGGCGACCCGGTCGACGGGGTCGATCTCCAGGATGCGGTCCATCTTGGTGAGGGAGAGGACCAGGCAGCCGTCGCTGGCGTTGGCGGCGCCGGACAGGCCGGTGCGGGCGCCCTGCGGGACGACGGGCACGCGCAGTTCGGTGGCGGTCCGCATGACGTGCTGGACCTGTTCGACGGTGCGGGGCAGGACGACGGCCGCGGGGGTGCCGGCCTCGCAGAAGCTCGCCATGTCGTGGGCGTAGGAGACGGTGACGTCGGGGTCGGTGAGCACCGCGTCCTCCGGTAGCCCGGAGTGCAGCCGTTCGATGAGCTTCGCGCTGTCCATGGCGACAGCGTGGCACCGGTCGGCGGGGCTGCGGAAGGACTGTGGAAAAGCGTCCCGCACTGTGGTCGGCCGGGGCTGCGGGAGGGGTGGGGCGCGTGGGGCCGCCGCTGCGTCCCCGGTTCCGCCGGTGGGGGCGCGGGGCGGGGACGCAGCGGTAGGGGTGGGGGGTGGCGTGCGGGGCGCGGGCCCGGGGTGCTCAGAGGTTGCCGCGCTTGGCCTGTTCCCGTTCGATGGCCTCGAAGAGGGCCTTGAAGTTCCCCTTGCCGAAGCCCATGGAACCGTGGCGTTCGATCATCTCGAAGAACACCGTGGGCCGGTCCTGGACCGGCTTGGTGAAGATCTGCAGCAGGTAGCCGTCCTCGTCCCGGTCGACGAGGATCTTCAGCTCGCGCAGCGTCTCCACCGGCACCCGGGTCTCACCGGCCCACTCCCCCAGGGTGTCGTAGTAGGAGTCGGGGGTGTCCAGGAACTGGACGCCGGCGGCGCGCATGGCGCGGACGGAGGCGACGATGTCGTTGGTGGCGAGCGCGATGTGCTGCACGCCGGGGCCGCCGTAGAACTCCAGGTACTCGTCGATCTGCGACTTCTTCTTGCCCACCGCCGGCTCGTTGAGCGGGAACTTGACCTTGCGGTGCCCGTCGGCGACGACCTTGGACATCAGGGCGGAGTACTCGGTGGCGATGTCCTCGCCGACGAACTCCTTCATGTTGGTGAAGCCCATGACGTCGTTGTAGAAGGACACCCACTTGTCCATGGCGCCCAGTTCGACGTTGCCGACGCAGTGGTCGATGGCCTGGAAGCGGCGCGGGCCCTGGGTGGCGGGGTCGACCAGCGGCTCGGCCGCGACGAACCCGGGCAGGTAGGGGCCGGTGTAGCCGGAGCGCTCGACGAGGGTGTGGCGGGTCTGGCCGTAGGTGGCGATGGCGGCGGTGACGACGGTGCCGTGCTCGTCCTTGCTCTCCCGGGGTTCCGCCAGTCCGGTGGCGCCCTGGGCGACGGCGTGGGCGTAGGCGGCGCGCGCGTCGGGCACCTCGATGGCGAGGTCCACCACGCCGTCGCCGTGGGCGGTGACGTGGTCGGCGAGGAAGCGGCCCGCGCCGGTGGTGGGCCGGATGACGGAGGTGAAGACGAACCGGGCGCTGCCGGAGGTCAGGACGTAGGAGGCCGTCTCGCGGCAGCCGGTCTCCGGTCCCTGGTAGGCGACCAGGCGCATCCCGAACGCGGTGGCGTAGTAGTGGGCGGCCTGGCGTGCGTTGCCGACGGCGAAGACGACGGCGTCCATGCCCCGTACCGGGAAGGGGTCGGCCGCGCGGGCGGTGGCGGGGACGGCGTCGGGGGTGGGGGCCTGCTCGATGTGCGTCGAGGTGTCTGCCATGGCGGCAGGGTGCCCCCGCTCGACAGGGTGCGCAACACATCGGCCGGCGGCTGGGCATTCTGCCCGGTGCGGAGCGGATCGGACGGGGCGGTCTGTGCAGGATGCCCACCGCGGGACTATGGTCCGCCGATGGCGATCGACCAGTTGGACGGCAGGCTCATCGAGTTGCTGGCCGCCGAACCGCGTATCGGTGTGCTGGAGGCCTCGCGCCGCCTGGGGGTGGCGCGCGGCACCGTGCAGGCGCGCCTGGACCGGCTGCAGAGCCGGGGAGTGGTGCGGGGCTTCGGCCCGGACGTGGACCCGGCGGCGCTGGGCTACCCGGTGACGGCGTTCGCGACCCTGGAGATCCGGCAGGGCCAGGGGGCGGACGTGCGGGCCCACCTGGCGTCGGTGCCGGAGGTGCTGGAGCTGCACACCACCACCGGCCACGGCGACATGCTCTGCCGGCTGGTGGCGCGCTCCAACGCCGACCTGCAACGCGTCATCGACCGGGTGGTGGGTTTCGCCGGGATCGTGCGGGCGGCGACGACGATCGCCATGGAGAACCCGGTGCGCTTCCGCGTCATCCCGCTCGTCCGGCAGGCGGCGGAGGAGGGCGGCCGGCCGCCGGGCTGAGGGGCGCCGGACGGGCGCGGCTCCGCGGGGTCTCAGCAGCTGGGGACGGCGGCGCCGGTCCGCAGCTTGCGGAGGCTGTCGACCGCGCCGGACAGGGAGGTGACGGGCACCAGCCGCATGCCCTTCGGCTGGTGGGCCCGGGCGTCGGTGCACTCCTCGCGCGGGACGAGGAAGACGGTGGCGCCGGCGCGCGCGGCACCCTGGGTCTTGAGCGCGACCCCGCCGACCGGGCCGACCTTGCCGCTGTCGGTGATGGTGCCGGTGCCGGCGATGGTCCGGCCGCCGGTCAGGTCGTGCCCGGCGCCGTCACCTGCGAGCCGGTCGATGATGCCGAGGGAGAACATCAGGCCGGCGCTGGGGCCGCCGACGCCGGCCAGGCGCAGGGTGACCTTCACGCCGTCGCCGGAGCGGTGGAGGTAGCCGAGCGCGGCGGCGGTGGCGCTGTTCTGCGACTGCCGCATCTGCGCGAGGTTGCGGCGGTTGACCTCCTGGTCGGAGTCGCCGGCCGGGTAGACCGCGTCGTGCGGCATGACGGCGATCTTCTGGTCGAACCAGCCGGAGACGACGTCCGGCAGGTGCACGGCGACGTCGGGCCCGCTGGCCGCGATGGTGGTCATGCGCAGCTGCCCGGTGGTCGGCCGGGTGGTGGCCCCGCTCACCGTGATGACGGGCTTGCCGTCCTTGCTGCCGAGGACGTCGGCGGTCTCCCCCGGGGCGGCGATCGAGAACGGCAGCGGCGCGAAGACGGCGACCGCCAGCAGCGCGACGACCAGGACGGCGCAGACGGTCAGGGCGCGGGAGCGAGAGGACACACCGGACAGCCTAGTGGGGACCGGTCCGAGCCGGTGTTCCGGGCCGTGCGGGACAGCCCTCAGGCCGGACGCCGCCCCACCGCCAGCAGGTGCGAGCCGGCAGCCAGCAGTTCCGGGTACGGCTCAGCCATCCGCGCGGCGGCGAGCGCCGACTCGAACAGCGGCGAGGCGCGGAAGGACCGGTCCGTGTTCCGCTCGGCCGCGGCGAGCATCGACCACGCCGGCCCCTCGACGCCGAGGACCTCCACGCCTTCCAGTCCTGCGGCGGTCATCTCCTGGCGCAGCTCCTCGCCGCTGTGGAAGTAGGCGGCCGTGAATCCCCGCCTGCCGTCGTGCACCTGGCTTTCCAGGATGGTGGAGACGCTGTCGTGCAGGCGCTCGTGGTGGAGGTGGGCGAACGCGGCGTGCTCGAAGAGCGAGGAGTAGCGGTTGATCCCCGCGGCGGCGACCAGCCCACCGGGGCGGACGACACGGCATGCCTCCGCCAGCGCCCGGTCCCGGTCCTGCCGTTGCTGGAGGTGGTAGAGGGGCCCGAGGAGGAGGACGACGTCACAGGAGGAGGTCTCGGCGCCGAGGGCACGGGCGTCACCGATCTCCGCGACACAGCCGGGGATCCGGCCCGCCTGCTCCACGTGCCGGGGCACCGGGTCGACGAGCGTGACCTGGTAGCCGTCCGCAACCAGCCACCGCGCGTGCGCACCGGGCCCACCGCCGACGTCGAGGACGTGAGCCGGTGGCGCGGGCAGGTAGCGGCGCAGGAGTTCCTGCGTCCGCACCAGTTCGAGAACCCCTTCGGCCGTGGCCGAAAGGCGCTGCGACTCGTCGATCGTGGACGCGTAGAAGCGCATGACCTCAGGAGCGACCGAAGGCACCATGGCGGGTACGGTACCGGTCGACCGAACAACTTGTCCCGGGAGGTTCGATGGCCGAGCTGAAGTACCAGCAGATCGCCGACAACCTACGGTCGCGGATCACCGACGGTGAGTTCGGCCCCGGGGACATGCTGCCTTCAGGGCGAGATCTGTGCGTCCAGTGGGGCGTGTCCCGCGCAACAGTGGTCAAGGCCATGGACGTGCTGCGTCACGACGGAATCGTCACTGCGCAACAGGGCTCCGGCTTCACCGTCGTCGAAACCCCGGTGGCCAGACCGGCCGGACGTCGCGGGATGGGTCCGCGTGCAATCGGTGGGCGCCCCTTCCGTCGCCTGGGAACACCGGACTGGCAGCTACCGCCACCCCGGGTCGCCGAGGCCCTGCAGGTCGGTGAAGGCGTTGCGGCGCTGCGTCGGGACCGGCTGGTCCTGCTCGACGAGGGTGACCCGTTCTCTCTCGTGAGCGCCTGGTTCCCGCGGAACGTCGCGGACATGTGCCCCCGCCTGGCACAGGCGAGCCCGCTGGCCGAAGGCACGACGGCCTACGTCTCCCGGATGACCGGTCGCTCTCCGGTGACCGGCGTGGATGTCTCGACCACGCGGTTGGCGACCCGCGAGGAAGCGGAGCTACTAGGGGTGGAGCGGCCCACCGCTGTCGCCGTCATGTTGCACACGGCGTATGACCGGGACGGTGGCGTTCTGGTCTGTGAGGAGGGCGTCACACCGGGCGACCTCTGGGAAGCAGTCGACCAGTACCCGATGGGGAGGGCGGGCTGACCCCTTTCGGGGGATTGACTGGACCGGTCAACCGGTCCAATCTCAAGGGACAGTCCACCTTCGCCAGCGGGGGTCACCCAGCGATGCCATCCACCCGATCGAGGAGCGACCGCGATGACGACTCCGCGTCCGTCGACGTAAGGACGATCAACGCCACCATCGCCAGAGTGCACGGCATGGCCCGTGGCCGCCTCGCGTACGACGACGTGGCCGCCGTCCACCTCGCCCTCCGCGGCCACCTCGCCGTCCTCCTCGACGACGCCCGCGAGCTTGCCGCCCGCATGCCCGCCGGCTCCTTCGACCGGCACCGGATGGACATCCACCTCCAGCGCCTCACCGCCACCCACGCCCGCCCCTCCCGCCCAGCGCCGGAGCCGCCTACTCCGACGTCGGCCAACTCATGCGCGGCTGCGAGTGGTTGCTCACGCAGCTCGACGCGCATGGACCCGCATAGGACGCGGGCGGCGACGTACCTCACGGTGCTCGCCGTCCTCGCCGGCCTGCTCGCCCTCGGTATCGCCCACGGCTGAGCGGCCCCTGTACTCCCGCCGCGGTGTCCCACGAGGAACCGCGGCGGGCGACACGCACCACTCGACAACGACAGGAGTCACCCGATGACGACCGCACCCACACACGACGGCAGGCACGGCGGGAAGCCCGCTCCCATCAAGCCGTGGACGCCGCCCACCCCGCCGAGCCCGGACGGGAACGGCGGGGGCAACGGCGGCAACGGTGGCGGCAGCGGGAACGGGCGATAGGCCGTGCCCACTCCCCACCAGGGGCATGCTGCGCTCGTCCAGGAGCTGGACGAGCGCGGCCTGTTGTCCCCGCAGTGGTGCGCCGTGTGGCGGCGCACGCCGCGCGCCGCGTACCTCCCCGAGCGCGTCTGGCGCCAGGATCCTGACCGGTGCCGTCCGGTCACCACCGAGGAGGAACGGTCACGGCTCCTCGCCTCGGACGTCCCGATCGTCACGCAGATCGATGATGGGGCAGAGGACGGCCCCGGCGTCGCCACCGCCTCCAACAGCATGCCGAGCATGGTGGCCACGATGCTCGGCCTGCTCGACGTCCGCGACGGGCAGGAGGTGTTGGAGATCGGCACTGCCACCGGTTATGTCGCCGCGCTCCTGTCGGCCCGCCTCGGCGCAGAGCACGTCACGAGTGTGGAGATCGACGCCGGCCTCTCCGAGCAGGCCCGTCGGTTCCTCACCGCAGGCGGCCACCACCCCCGACTGGTCGTTGCCGACGGCGCGGCCGGGTGGCCCGGCGGCGCGCCGTACGACCGTGTCATCTCCACGTGCGCACTGCGGCAGGTTCCCTACGCGCTGGTCCGCCAGTGCCGCGACGGCGGCGTGATCGTCGCTCCCCTGGTCCGCGAGGTGTGGAGCGGCGCCCTGGTGCGCCTCACGGCTCGGGAGGACGGAACGGCGTCCCGAGCCGTTCGCAGGCGGCGCGTCCTACATGCCGATGCGCTCCCACCGGGCCGGCGCCGCGGCCCCGGTCGATACTTCCTCGCCTCGCAGCCGGTGGGCCGAGGTGGCACCCACCCACCTCACCCGGCTCGGTTTCGCACTGTACGCCGGGGCTCGACTTCCGGGTCTGAGCATGGTGGAGGGCAGTGGCGAGGCGGGCGTGCGGCTGTGGGTGGCGGACGGCAGCGGGTCGGCTGCCGTCGCGGACGCGGACGGCTCGGTCACGGTCTACGGGCCGCGGGACGTCTGGAAGGACGTCGAGGCGATGTGGGCGGAGTACGAAAGACTCGGCCGCCCGTCCGACCGGGACATGGGCATCACGGTCACCCCGTGCGGACAGCGGGTGTGGGTACGGTCCGCCGAGCACGAGGTCTCCGCCGCGTGGTGACGGCCCGTGCCGCGGGGCCTACCGCAACGCCTCCGCCACCTCCCGGGCCGCCTCCACCACCCGGGGCCCGACCCGGTCGGGCACCGCGTCGCTGAGCATGACCACGCCGACGCTGCCCTCTATGCCGGACACGCCGAGCAGCGGGGCGGCGGCGCCGCTGGCGCCGGTCTCCAGTTCGCCGTGGGTGACGACCAGGCCGCCGTCCTCGGTCCGGCCCTCCCGGGCGCGCAGCACGGCGCGGCCCGCGGCGCCCCGGTCCAGGGCGTGCCGGAACCCGGTGCGGTAGGCGACGTGGTACTCGGTCCAGGTGGGTTCGGCGACGGCGACGGCGAGGGCGTCGTGGCCGTCGACGAGGGTGAGGTGGGCGGTCGCACCGACCTCCTCGGCCAGGGAGCGCAGGGCGGGCAGCGCCGCCTCGCGGACCAGCGGGTGGACCTGCCGGCCCAGCCGCAGCACGCCCAGTCCCACCCTGGCCCGGCCGCCGAGGTCACGCCGGACCAGGGAGTGCTGCTCCAGGGTGGCCAGCAGCCGGTAGACGACGGTGCGGTTGACGCCGAGCCTGGTGGACAGCTCGGTGACGGTCAGGCCGTGGTCGCTCTCGGCGAGCAGTCGCAGGACCCGCAACCCCCGGTCGAGCGTCTGGGAGGTCTCCGCGGTCACGGCACCCCCTCCTCCCCAACGTGGCGGCACCAGGCGGTGCGGCTGCCGGTCCCGCGGCAGCGCGCCGTGAGGCCGCCGATCGCGATGCACACCGGCTGCGCTCCGCGGCGGCTCTGCCACGAGGCGGGTGCGTGAGCGGGAGAGTAGCGAGCCGGTCCGCTGAGCGGAAGGGTCTGTCCAGAATCCGGGCGCGCCAGGTCAACGCGGTCGGCCGGCGCGTCCGGTCAGCGCATGCGGGTCGCCCACTCCCGGATCTTCTTGATCCGTTCGGTGAGCTGTCCGGCGGTCGCCTCGGCGCTCGGCGGTCCGCCGCACACCCGGCGCAGTTCGGTGTGGATGACGCCGTGCGGCTTGCCGCTCTGGTGGACGTAGGCGCCCACCAGCGTGTTCAGCTCCTTGCGCAGCCCCAGCAGTTCCTTGTGGGTGACCACGGGCCGGCGCTCGGCGGGCATCTCCAGCAGGTCGGCCTCCTCGTCGGGGCGCTTCTTGCTGTGGGCGATCTGCCGGGCCTGCCGCTTCTGGAGCAGGAGTTGGACCTGGTCGGGTTCGAGGAGGCCGGGGATGCCCAGGTAGTCCTGCTCCTCCTCGCTGCCGCTGTGCGCCTGCATGCCGAACTCGGCGCCGTCGTAGAGGACCCGGTCGAAGACGGCGTCGGACTCCAGCGCCTCGAAGGAGAGCTGGTCCTGCTCGCCGGTGTCCTCGTCCTGCTCCTTGTTGGCCTCGTCCATCTCCTTCTCGGACTCGGCGTAGGGGTCCTCCTCGCCCTGCTTCTTCGGCTTGTCCAGGACGTGGTCGCGCTCCACCTCCATCTCGTTGGCGAAGGTCAGCAGGGAGGGGACGGTGGGCACGAAGACGGAGGCGGTCTCGCCGCGCTTGCGGGAGCGCACGAAGCGGCCCACGGCCTGCGCGAAGAACAGCGGGGTGGAGATGGTGGTGGCGTAGACGCCGACCGCGAGGCGCGGCACGTCGACGCCCTCGGAGACCATCCGCACCGCGACCATCCACCGGTCCTGCGAGGCGGCGAAGTCGTCGATGCGCTGCGAGGCGCCGGTGTCGTCGGACAGGACGAGGGTGGGGCCTTCCCCGGTGATCTCGCGGATCAGCTTGGCGTAGGCGCGGGCCTGCTCCTGGTCGCTGGCGATGACCAGGGCGCCGGCGTCGGGGATGGCCTTGCGCACCTCGGTCAGGCGCCGGTCGGCGGCCTGGAGGACGTTGGGCATCCACTCGCCGCGCGGGTCCAGCGCGGTGCGCCACGCCTGGGAGATCGCGTCCTTGGTCATGGGCTCGCCCAGCCGCGCGGCGATCTCGTCGCCGGCCTTGGTGCGCCAGCGCATGTTGCCGCTGTAGGACAGGAAGATCACCGGGCGGACGACGCCGTCGGAGAGGGCGTCGCCGTAGCCGTAGGTGTAGTCGGCGGCGGAGCGGCGGATGCCGTCGTTGCCCTCCTCGTAGGCGACGAAGGGAATGGGGTTGGTGTCGGAGCGGAACGGGGTGCCGGTCAGCGCCAGGCGCCGGGTCGCCGGCTCGAACGCCTCCAGGCACGCCTCGCCCCACGACTTGGAGTCGCCGGCGTGGTGGATCTCGTCCAGGATCACCAGCGTCTTGCGCTGCTCGATGCGGTTGCGGTGCAGCATGGGCCGCACGCCGACGCCGGCGTAGGTCACCGCGATGCCGTGGTACTCCCGGCCGAGCGGGCCCGCGCTGTACTCGGGGTCGAGTTTGATCCCTATCCGGGCGGCGGCCTCGGCCCACTGCTTCTTCAGGTGCTCGGTCGGCGCGACGACCGTGACCTGCTGGACGACGTGGTGGTGGAGCAGCCAGGACGCCAGGGTCAGCGCGAAGGTCGTCTTGCCGGCGCCGGGGGTGGCCACCGCCAGGAAGTCACGCGGCTGGGTCTCGATGTACCGGTCCATCGCCCCCTGCTGCCAGGCCCGCAGCTTGCTCGCGGTTCCCCAGGGGGCCCGTCCCGGGAAGGCCGGGGACAGGTGGTGGTTGCTGGTGGCGTTGGTGGTGGTAGTCACGGTCTCCGTCGGGCGGGTCGGCGTTGCGCAACCGCGTCAGCCTAACGCGTCGGGGTCGGGCGCCGCCCGCACCGCCCCCGCCCCGCCGATGTGACCCCGGCCTCTTCCCGCGGGGCCAACCCGGGCTTTGGCGGGCCGCGTTCCGCCCGGGCTGCCGGCCTCCGTGCGGGGGCCGGGCCGCGTCGTCCCGGGCGCCCGCCACCGTCCCGCCCGCCGTACGGGCCCGCCCGCCGCCGGCCCGTCCACCCTCAATGGGCGTCGGCGTCAGTGGGCCTCGGCGTCCTCGTCCCCCGCCGCCGCCCGCCCCGCCGGCCGGGCCCGTACGTGGAGGCGCTCGCCCTGCGGCCCGAAGAGGCCCAGGACCTCCAGGGGCCGGGTGCCGGCGTTGCTCATGGCGTGCGGCACCCGGGTGTCGAACTCGGCGGCCTCCCCGGCCCGCAGCTCCATGTCGTGCTCGCCCAGCCGCAGCCGCAGCCGCCCGGAGAGCACGTACAGCCAGTCGTACCCCTCGTGGCTCCTCAGCTCCGGCAGCGGGGCGTCCGGGTCGAGGGGCGGGTAGATCTGCTTGTACGCGCGCATGCCGCCCAGATAGCGGGTGAGCGGGATGAAGGTGGTGCCGTGGAGGTTGAAGGGCTTGGGGTGGATGCGCGGGTCCTCGGCGGCCCGGGTGCCGACCAGCTCGTCCAGCTGCACGCCATGCGCCCTGGCCAGGGGCAGCAGCAGCTCCAGGGTGGGCTTGCGGCCGCCGGACTCCAGGCGGGAGAGGGTGGAGACGGAGATTCCGGTGAGCTCCCCGAGCCGGGCCAGGGTCATGCCGCTCTCCTGGCGCAGCGCACGCAGCCTGGGCCCCACGGCGGTCAGCACACCGCTCAAGTCGTCGCTCATCCCTCCATTTGCCGCCCCGGCAACAAAGTTTGTCAAGCTGTCCCGGGGTGGGTGACCCTTCGCAGGGACGGTCCGAGAAGGCGAGCCAGGAGGAGCCATGGTGCACACGGAGATGGACCCGGCGCAGTACGCGGACGACGCCGCGATGTGGGACGCCCGCTACGCGAGTGCCGAGCGGATCTGGAGCGGGGAGCCCAACGTCGTCCTGGTGCGGGAGGTGGCACAGCTGTCGCCGGGCCGCGCCCTGGACCTGGGGTGCGGCGAGGGGGCGGACTCGGTGTGGCTCGCCCGGCAGGGCTGGCGGGTCACGGGCGTCGACATCTCCGAGGTGGCGCTGGAGCGCGCCGCCGGGCACGCCCGGGACGCGGGCGTCGCCGACCGGGTGGAGTGGCGCCGCCACGACCTGGCCGAGTCCTTCCCCGAGGGCGAGTACGACCTGGTGAGCGCGCAGTTCCTGCACACCCCCGGCACCCTGCCCCGCGAGCAGGTGCTGCGGCGGGCCGCGGCCGCCGTCGCCCCGGGCGGCGTGCTGCTGGTCGAGGGCCACTCCTCCCCGTCCCCCTGGCAGCAGGACCACCACCACGCCGACCTCCAGCTCCCCTCGCCGCAGCAGGTCGTCACGGACCTGCGGCTGCCCGAGGGCGAGTGGGAGGTGCTGGTCTGCGAGGACCACGACCGCGTGCAGAAGGGCCCGGACGGCGAGGAGGTCCACCGGAGGGACAACACGGTGAAGGTGCGCCGGCTGCCCCGCTGACCTCCTCCCGGTCCCAGTGGCCCCCGCGCCACCGCGCCCGTGGGTCCGCCCGGCCGGCGCAGGTCCGGCGCGATCCCGGGCAGGCTTGAGCCATGCCGACCTACGCCTCCTACGACACGGCCCGCCTCCACTACCGCGAGCTGGGTCCGTCCGGCACGCCGTTCCCCCCGCTGGTCTGCCTGGCCGGCGGGCCGGGCCGGGACGCGGCCTACCTCGGCGACCTGGCGGGCTCGCCCGGACCCGTCCCCTGGTGGTGCCGGACGCCCGCGGCACCGGGGACTCCCCCGTCGCGCAGGACCCGTTCCAGTACGCCTTCCCGCGCGTCGCGGAGGACGTCGAGGCGCTCCGGGCCCACCTGGGCCTGGAGCGGTTCGCGCTGCTCGGGCACGACGCGGGCGCGACGACGGCCCAGGCGTACGCGACCCTGTACCCGGAGCGGCTGACCCGGCTGGTGCTGGTGTGCCCCGGCTCCCGGTTGCAGGGCGGGCAGCTGGAGGACGCGCGGGAGATCTTCGAGGCCCGCTCCGGGGAGGAGTGGTGGCCGCAGGCCGCGGCGGCCGTCGCGGACCTGGCCACCGCCTCGGACCTGCGCGAGGTCCGCGAGCTGCGGTGGCGGGCGGCGCCGCTGGCGTACGGCCGCTGGGAGGAGCGGCAGCAGGCGCACGCGGCGACCGAGGGCGGACAGCTCGGGCCGGTGCCGCGCGCCGGGTTCTGGCAGGGCGTGGACGAGGCGGCGCGCCGGGCCCTGGTCGAGGGGCTGGGCCGGGTGGCGTGCCCCGTCCTGGTGGTCACCGGCGAGTTGGACGGGGTCACCGGGGTGCGGGCCGGTGACCTCGCCGCCGCGTCCTTCACCGCCTCCGCCGACGTGCGCCGCCGCACCCTGCCGGGCGTGGGCCACTACCCGTGGGTGGACGAGCCGGAGTTGTTCGCCGAGGTGGTGACGGAGTTCCTCCGGGCCGGGTGAGCGCCCGCGACCAGGGTGCGGGGCGTGGCGGCCCTCGGCTACCGGGCGGCGTCGAGCGCCACCATCCAGGTGCCGCGGGCCTTCTCGCCCTCCGCGGGAGTCCAGTCGGCGACGACACGGCCGAGGCCGCCGGGGGCGGGCGCATCACCCCCGGGGCGCAGGACGCGCAGCAGGTGCAGGGTGAGGGGCGAGCCGGTGGCGCCCGTGACGGCCAGCTCGGTGCCGTGGGCGGTGTCCTTGACGGCCGTGGGACCGGCGGCGTCCACCGGGCCGGCGAGGCTGGTGAGGACCTCGACGGCCGGGTCGGGGGTGTTGCTGACGCTCTGGGCCTGCGGCTCGGCCGCTCCGTGCAGCAGCGCGGTCAGCTGCGCCACCACGACCGGGTCGCGGCTGCCGTCGTAGGCCCAGCGCCGGCCCAGCACACCGTGCTCCATGGTGCCCAGCAGCGCGTCCTCGGCGCCCGGCAGCGGTGCGCCGCGGTAGGCGAGCGGTACGTGGTAGGTCACCGGCTCGGGCCCGGCGGAGTCGGTGGCGGCCATGATCTCGATGCCGACCTCGCCGGCGGGGTCGTCCAGCCGGAAGCCGCCGGTCCGCTCCAGCCGTGGTGCCCGGCCGCCGACGTACCACGGCCGGGTCGGGAGCCATCCGGCGAGCAGCTCCAGCTTGGTGGGGCTCAGCGTGGTGCGGTGGACGACGGCCATGGGGAACACCCTCTCTGTCGGCTGCCGCCCATCCTGCCACCCCCACCGCCGCCCCCGGCAGGTCGTTCCGAAACGCCGACTGCCCTTCCGGCTGCGGGATTTCGGCGAGGTTCGGGACGTCAGCCCGGTGCGGCCACCGCGGCCTGCGGGCGGATCGGGAGGCGGCCGATGGGGCGGCCGGTGGCGGCGCGCACCGCGGAGGCGACCGCCGCCGGCGAGGTGACCACCGGCACGGCGCTGGCCGGCTTGGCGCCGAACGGCGCCACCACGTCCCGCTCCTCCACGAGCTTGACGATGCGGATGTCGGGGGCGTCCAGGGAGGTCGGCAGCGGGTGGTCGGTCAGGTCCGGGTGGCGGACCTGACCGCGGCTGCTGCGCAGGTTCTCCATGAGCGCCGCGCCCAGGCCCTGCGTGACGCCGGCCTCGATGCGGGCCCTGAGCTGGGCGGGGTTCAGGACGCGGCCCACGTCCTGCGCCACGGTCATGTCGACGACGCGGACGGTGCCGAGTTCGATGTCGACGTCGGCCACGCAGCGGATGGCGCAGAAGGCGAGGCCGACGAAGGCGTCGCCCTGGCCCGACTCGTCGAGCGGCTCGGTGGGGTGCGGGCGGCACTGGGCGGTGGCCCACAGCTCCTTGCCGTCCAGCGCCTCGTCGACCGTCGTGGAGAGCACCCCGTCGTAGGAGGTGATGCGGCCGTCGTTGATCTGGAGGAGTTCGGTGGACATACCGAACTTGTGCGCCAGCGGCTGGAGGAGCTGGGTGCGCACCATCTTCGCGGCGCGTTCCACCGCGCCGCCCGAGACCCAGGTGTGGCGGCCGTGGCAGGCCGGGCCGGCCGGCGGCTGGTCGGTGTCGACGCCGGCGACGACGACCTCGTCCACCCCCAGGACGTCCTGGACGATCTGGCGGGCCAGGGTGGAGAAGCCCGAACCGGTCTCCACCGCGGCGCAGATGACGGTGGCGACGTTGCCGCTCACCTTCACCGTGGCGGTGGACACCTCGTCGGCGCCCTCGGCGCCCAGCATGTGCACCATGCCCAGCGCGTAGCCGACGCCGCGGCGCACCGCGGAGGGCTCCCCGGCGCCCTCGGGGCCGCCGGGCAGCAGCCACTCCTCGGGCGGGGCGTCCTTGGGCAGCTCCGGCAGCGGCTCCTCGCGCACCGCGCGCAGCAGCTCGGCGACCGGCGCGGGGCAGGTCACGGTCTGGCCGGTGGGCAGCAGGTCGCCGGTGGCCATCACATTGCGCATCCGCAACTCGGCCGGGTCCATGTCCAGTTCGGCGGCGAGCTTGTCCATCTGGCCCTCGTAGGCGGCGCACACCTGCATCGCGCCCTCCCCGCGCACGTGCCCGGACGGCGGGTTGTTGGTGCGCACCACCCAGCCCTCCACGAAGGCGTGCGGCACGACGTAGGGGCCGCAGGCGAAGGACACCGCGGCGGCCAGTGCCTCGGAGGAGGTGTCGGCGTAGGCGCCCGCGTCCATCAGGATCTGCGCCTCGACCTTGACCAGCTTCCCCTCGCGGTCCGCGTGGTGGCGGTACCGCAGCAGCGTGGGGTGGCGGTGGCTGTGGGTGAGGAAGGACTCCTCGCGGGTGGCGGCGAGCTTGACGGGGCAGCCGGTGCGCATGGCCAGCAGGCCGAGCGCGATGGAGACCCCCGGGTCCTCCCGGTCCGCGGTGGCGCCGGGCACGCCGGTGACGACGACCTTGACCTGTTCGGGGCCCAGCCCGAAGCAGGCGGCGGCCAGGTCGCGGTCCACGTGCGGGTCGGTGACCGCGGCGTAGATCTCCACGCCGCCGTCGGGCCGGGGCACCGCCAGTCCGGCCTCGGCGCCGATGGGTGCCGGGTCCTGCCGGCCGATGCGGTAGAGGCCCTCCACGACCACCTCGCCGACGGCCTGCGGGTCGCCGAAGCTGAGCGGGATGTGGCGCAGCAGGTTGCCGTCCGGGTGCAGCGGCTCGGCCTCGAAGGAGAGTTGCGGGTCGGTGACGGGCTCCAGGAGCTCGTACTCGACGGCGATGGCGGCGGCGGCCAGGCGCGCGGTGTCGGGGTGGTCGGCGGCGACGGCGGCGATGGCCTCGCCGTGGTGACGCACCTCGTCGTGGGCGAAGACGGGCCGGTCGGAGGTGCCGCGGCCGTAGGCGGCGTCGCCGGGCACGTCGGCGTGGGTGATCACCGCGTGGACGCCCGCCATGTCCACGGCGTGCTTGGTGTCGACGGACAGCACCCGGGCCCGCGGGTGCGGGGAGCGCAGGATGGCGGCCCACAGCAGGCCCTCGGCCCACAGGTCGGCGGCGTAGGGGAAGAGGCCCTGCACCTTGGCGGGTGCGTCCGCCGAGGGGACCGGCTCGCCCAGTCCGTGCGGCTGCTCGTCCGCCACCAGGTCCGGGCCCGCTGGGGCCGGGGTCGCGGTGACCGGGGTGTGGGTGGTGGCGGTCATGCGGGGCCTCCCGTCGTCGGCGGGGTGGTGCCGGTCCCTGGCCCGGCGTCACGCGGGTGGTCGGTTCCGTCCTGCTGCCCGGCCCCGGGGGCGGCGGCGTCCCCGGGCTCCGCGTGGGCCTCCTCGTACGCGGCGCGCCGTGCCCGTGCCACCTCGTCGACGGCGTCGAGCACACCGCGGTACCCGGAGCAGCGGCAGAGGTTGCCGGCGAGCGCCTTGCGGGCCTCCAGCTCGCTGGGGGCGTGGTTGCCCTCCAGCAGGTCGTGCAGCGTCATGGCCATGCCCGGGATGCAGAAGCCGCACTGCACGGCGCTGCAGGCGACCAGCGCCCGCTGCACGTCGGAGGGTTGGCCGTTCTCGGCGAGGCCCTCGACGGTGCGCACCTCGCTGCCGGCGGCGGTGGCGGCCGGCACCAGGCAGGAGGCGACGAGCCGGCCGTCCACCTGCACCGAGCAGGCGCCGCACTCGCCCTGCGAGCAGCCGTCCTTGGCGCCGGCCAGGCCGAGCCGCTCCCGCAGCACGTACAGCAGCGACTCGCCGATCCAGGCATCGGTGACGGGCCGGTCGGCGCCGTTGACGGTGAGGACGTAGGAGGCGAGGGGGTGTTCGAAGGACGGGTCGGGGGCGGGCGCGGCCTCCTCGGTGTCCTGGTCCGCCTCGGCGCCCGGTGCCTCCTGGGGTGCGTCCTGCGCCGGGACGGGCGGGCTCGCGGGCACGCCGGCCGGGCCGGCGGGGTCGCCGAGGTCGGCCGGGGCCGCCGTGGCCTCGTGCGGAGCGTGGTCCGGGTCAGCGGGAACGGCCGGCTCCCCGCCCTGCGCCGGGACGGTCGGCGCGCCGTCCGGCGCGCGGTGCCCGTCGGCACCGTCGAGGGGGCGGCGGGCCCGTGGGATGGCCGGGTCGCCTCCCGGGCCGTGGTCGGGGCCGGCGGGTGCGGCAGGCTCCGCGTCGGCGTCCGGCCGGTGGCCGGCGTCCTCCTCGGCGGGCACGGGCGGGGCCTGCTGCACGTCGACCGGCTCGGCGGGTTCGGCGTCGACGGGGGGTTGGGCGGCCTCGGCGTCGGAGGCGGGCCAGGCACCGGCGTCGGGGGCGGCCTCGGGTGCGGCCTCGGGGAGCGCGGCCTCGGGTGCGGCCTCGGGGCTGAGCGTCCCGGCGCCGCCCGTGGCGGCCTCCGGCGCCGCCTGGGCGAGCGGGGCGTGCGGGTCGTCCGCGGGGGCGGCGAAGGGCTGCTGGTCCCCGTAGCCGTAGCCCTCGGTGCCGGGGTCCGTCGCCGGCCGGTGCTCCTCGTAGGGCTGCCCGCCGGGGTACGGCTCCCCGGTGAACGGCGTGCCCTGGCCGTAGGGGTCCTGGCCGTGGAGGTCCTGGCCGTGGAGGTCCTGGGGGTAGGGCTGCTGCTCGAACGCGCCCTGGCCGAAGGGGTCGTGGCCGAGGGTGTCCTGGAGATGGTCGGCGGCGGGCGCGCCGGGGCGGAAGGCGGCGGGGTCCGGCTCCGCCGCTCCGCTCCCGCCGGCCGCGTCCGCTCCCGCATGGCCGGTCCCGGGGGGACCGAACGGGTCGTGCGGGGTGGTGGTCTCCCACGCGCCGTCGGTGTGCGGTGCCAGGCCCCACTGGCCGCCGGGGTGCGCGGGGTCGCCGGGGTGCTCGCCGTGGTCGGCGGGGTCGGTGGGGTGCGGCTCGGCGGGGCCGGGGGCGTGCAGGTCGCCCTGCGGGTAGCCGTAGCCCTGGTCGTGGCCGGCCCCGCCCCAGGTCCCGGGGTCGGCGTACGGACCGGGTGCGGAGAGGGCGTCGTGCGCGGTGCCCGGCTGCTGCCAGGTCTCCCCGGTGTGCCACTGCTGCCGGGCACCGGTGTCGTGGCCGCCGGCGGACGGGTCGGTGAGGGGGTCGGCGTAGCCCTGGTGGGGGTAGGCGGAGTGGCCGCCGGCGTCGCCGTAGTGGCCGCCCGTGGCGGTGTACTCGCCGGAGTCGTCCCGCTGGTCCTCGGGGGCGACGGGGACGGACCAGTCCCCGCTGCGCCCGTAGTCCGCGGCGCCGGGGTCGCCCTGCTCCGGCCAGTACTGGTGGGCGCCCCACTGCCCGGGGTCGCCCGCGGCACCGGCGAACGGCATCGTCCACTGGGCGGTGGCGGCCGGGTCGGCGTCCGCGCCGGGCGGGTTGCCGGCGGCGTCCGGGGCGGGGAACGAGGACGGCGGCGTGTAGCCGTGGCCGGGGGCGGCCAGCGGATCGCCGTGGTCCTGCGCGGGGTCGCCGCCCGGCGCACCGCGGCGGCGCGCCGGCCCGGTGGTGAACCCCTCGGGCAACTGGACGAAGGAGGTGGCCTCCTGGTCGACCTCGCCGCCCTGCGGCAGCGGCTCCCAGCGCTGGCCGGAGTGGCGGGGACCGTGCTCGTCGCGCTCGTCGCTCATGACAGCGCCCTCCCAAGGGCTCGGCGGGCAAGGGCCGACACGGTACGACGCAGGTGCAGGGCGGCCGGCGGCAGGGGGGACGTCTCGCCCGCCTCGTCGGGCGCCGGGTCGGGGATGCAGGCCGCGGCGACGTACTCGCCGAACGCGGTGAGCGCCTCGGGCACCAGGCCGCGCGCACCGTCCCAGTCGATGAGCGAGGCGACCCACTCCTCGGCCTCCAGCGGTCGCAGCGGCATGGCCGCGACCGCGCCCACCGCGCACCGCACGCTGCGCCGCGCCGGGTCGAGCACCACGGCGACGGAGGCCGTCGCGCGGCCGGGGCCGGTACGGCCGGTGGCCTTCAGGAACGCCTGCGGGGCGTGCAGCAGCGGCACCCGGACGAAGCCGACGACCTCCCCGGGGCCGAGCATGTCGCGGCCGGCCAGGAGGTGGCTGACGGGGATGTCACGGCGGGCGCCGCCGGGCCCCGCGACGACGACGGTGGCCTCCAGGGCGGCCAGCACCGGAAGGGTGTCGCCGGTGGGCGCGGAACTGACGATGTTGCCGCCCAGCGTCCCGGCGTTGCGGATCTGCGGCGGCCCGGCGGAGCGCGCGGCGGCGGCGAGCGCGGGGATGAGCGCGGCGAAGTCGGGGCGTCCGATGCGCGCGAGGGTCAGGCCGGCGCCGAGCAGCGCCTGGCCGTCGAGGTACTGCCAGCCTCTGATCTCGCTGATCCGGCCGAGGCCGACGAGGGCGGCGGGCCGTAGCAGGCCGGCGTTGACGGCGGCCATCAGGTCGGTGCCGCCGGCGACCGGCACGGCGGCGGGCATGGCGGTCAGGGCCGCCACGGCCTCGTCCAGCGAGACCGGCAACGTCACGGACGGCAACGCCTGCGGTGCTGCGTGCGTGGTCAACCCAGTCGCCCCTTCCCCGGTGTCCCGGCTGTCGCACTGCGCCGTACGGTACGTGCTCACAGCCCGGACGTGGCAACTCTGGCACATCTTCGCGACGGGGTGACGCCCAGGTCCACGAACCCGCGTTCCCTCCCCGAGCCCCCGAATGTCCTGTATCCGCACATCGGTTCCGCCTTGGGTGCCATGGCCGCCGGGGCCCGGAGGAGGTGGTCGCCGGCGCGGGCGCCCGGTCGGGGCCCCGCGCCGCGGGAGCGGGGCCCGGCGGTGAGCGGCCTGCGGCGCCTCCCGCCGGACGCCGGGGCGCCGGCCGTCCCGCCGCCGCCCCGGCACGGACCTGCCGGCCCGCCCCCGGTACCGGCAGCATCCCAGGCCGGTGGGGTCGGCGGGCGGCCCTCCCGCGGGCCTCACACGTTCGGGGGCAGCCCCTCGAAGGGGCGTCCGACGACGCCGGGCCGGCGCTGCCAGGGGTGCGGACCGCCGGGCGGACGGTAGTCGACGCCGAGGGCGTCCAGCCGCGGGTAGTGGTCCGCCAACCGGGCCGTGAAGCCGGCCAGGTCGCGGTCGGCCGGGGCGGGCAGCACGCTCCAGGCCACCTCGGCGAACGCGGCGAGCCGGGGGAAGAGCTGGTAGTCCACCCGGCTCTGACTCTCGGTCACCTCGCTCCACAGGTTGGCCTGGGTGCCCAGCACGTGCCGGGCCTCGGCCTCGGTCAGCTCCGGCGGCACCGGTTCGAAGCGGTAGACGTCCGCCAGGGTGCGGACGTACCCGATGGGAACCGGTTCGTCCGCGCCGCCGTCCTCCCGGTAGTTGAGGTAGACCTGCTGCTCGGGGCACATGACGACGTCGTGGCCGGCCCGCGCCGCGCTCACCCCGCCCGCGTAGCCGCGCCAGGAGGACACGGTGGCGCCGGGGGCCAGGCCGCCCTGGAGGATCTCGTCCCAGCCGACCAGCCGCCGCCCACGGCTCGCGAGCCAGGTGTCGAAGTGGCGCACGAACCAGCTCTGCAGCTCGTCCTCGTCGGCCAGGCCCAGTTCGCGGATGCGGGCCTGGGCGGTGGGCGAGGCCCGCCACTGGTCCTTGGGGCACTCGTCGCCGCCCAGGTGGACGAAGCGGGAGGGGAAGACCTCCAGCACCTCCTCCAGGACGTGTTCGTAGAAGCGCAGGGTGGTCTCGGTGGGGGCGAGGACGTTGGGGTTGACGCCCCAGGTGTCCCACACGCCGAGGGCCGCGGTGTCCACCACGTCGGTGTTGCCCAGGTACGGGTAGGCGGCGATGGCGGCCTGCGAGTGGCCGGGGACGTCGATCTCGGGGACGACGGTGATGTGCCGGGCCGCGGCGTGGGCGACGATCTCGCGCAGGTCGTCCTGGGTGTAGTAGCCGCCGTGCGGGCGGTCGTCCCACCGGGTGGAGTCGCGGTGGCCGAGGCGGGTGCGCGGGCGCCAGGCGCCGGTGCGGGTGAGTTCCGGGTAGCGGTGGATCTCCATCCGCCAGCCCTGGTCGTCCGTCAGGTGCAGGTGCAGGACGTTGAGTTTGTGCGCGGCCATCAGGTCCAGGTACCGCAGTACGGCGTCCTTGGACAGGAAGTGCCGTGCGACGTCGAGCAGCAGGCCGCGCCAGCCGAACCGGGGGGCGTCCTCGACGGTGACGGCGGGGACGGCGAGGGGGCCGGGGGGCCGGATCGGCGCCCGGCGGTGGGCCTGCGGCCCGAGGAGTTGACGCAGGGTCTGCGCGCCGTGGAAGACGCCCGCGGCGTCCCCGCCGGCCAGTTCGGCGCCCCGCTCACCGTGCACCTGAAGGCGGTAGCCGCCCTCGGGCAGCGCCGGGTCGACCGCGAGGGTGAGGCGGCGCGCCTTCGGGGTGGCGGGGCCGGCGGGCGGCAGCGGCAGGCGCAGCGCGTCGCCGAGGGTGGCGCGCAGCCAGTGCGCGGTGTCCTCGGTGCCGGGGCCCGCGTCGAGGGCGGTCCGGGCGTCCAGGGTGAACGGCGGCTCACCGTCGAGCGGCGTCAGGGTGCGGGGCTGCGGCAGGAGACCGGGGAGTGCCGGGGCGGCGGGCAGGTCGGTGTCGGGCATGGGCGACAGTCTGACCTGGGCCCCGGCGGGCGGGAAGGGCGGTGGGACGCCCGGTCGGCGGGCGGGACGGGGGCGGGGCGGCGGCGCGGCCGCCCCGCCGGACGTCACTTCTTCCCGCTGCCGTCCTTGCCCTTGTCCTTGTCGCCGCCGGCGTTCATGGACTCGTAGATCTCCTTGCACATCGGGCAGACCGGGTACTTCTTCGGGTCCCGGCCGGGAACCCAGACCTTGCCGCACAGCGCGACGACGGGCGTCCCGTCGAGCGCGCTCGCCATGATCTTGTCCTTCTGGACGTAGTGGGCGAAGCGCTCGTGGTCGCCGTCGCCGTGGGACACCTGTGGCGTCGGTTCGACCAGGGTCCCCGTACCGGTTCCGCGCTCGGGCTCGGGCTCAAGAGTGCTCATGGCCCCAAGAGTAATGCGGGTGGCGGCGGGGCGACGAGGGTGTGGCCGGCGCCACCGCGCCGGGGGCCGCGGGGCGCCTCAGTTGAGGGAGGGATCGTCGGGATAGGTGGCGACCATGGCCAGTTCGTTGCGCTGGCGCCGCAGCACCGAGCGCCACAGCCGCTCGGGATCGGGGGAGGAGACGTCGCCCGGTTCGGAGTCGACGACGTACCAGGCGCCGTCGGCCAGCTCCGCCTCCAGCTGCCCCGGGCCCCAGCCCGCGTAGCCGGCGAAGATGCGCAGCGAGCCGAGCGCGCGGGAGAGCAGTTCGGGCGGCGCCTCCAGGTCCACCAGGCCGATGGCGCCGTGCACGCGTCGCCAGCCGAGCGGCCCGCTGTCGGTGGTGCGCCCCGCCCCGCCCTGCCCGCCGGGGACGACGGCCACGCCCAGCGCCGAGTCCAGCGAGACCGGTCCGCCCTGGAAGACGACGCCGGGTTCGCCGGCCAGCGGCGCCCAGGAGCCGAGGATGTCGGAGACGTCGACGGGTGTGGGACGGTTGAGGACGACGCCGAGGGAGCCCTCGTCGTCGTGGTCGAGCAGCAGCACGACCGCGCGGTCGAAGTTCGGATCGGCCAGCGCGGGCGTGGCCACGAGCAACCGGCCCGTGAGCGAGGACACCTCCGTCATGGCGACATGATCCCGCACTCCGGGTCACGCGGGACAGTCGTCGGCCTGTTCGGGTGCGCACGGGGCAGGCGTACAACGGCATCCCCGGCGCACGCACGGCGCGTGCCGGGCGCCACGTCACGGGGTGTCCGGTGCGCCGGACGGTCCGTGGTGTGACAAATCCATGGTCCGCGGCCCCCGCCGGGTGGTCCGTCGAACAAGGGCCCCAACCGCCGTACCATTTTCTCTGCCCCCCGCCCGTCTCCAGGAACGCGAGATCCATGACCGTCATCCCCGACGACGTACTGCTTGTCCATGGCGGCACCCCGCTCGAGGGCGAGATCAATGTCCGCGGCGCGAAGAACCTCGTGCCCAAGGCCATGGTCGCCGCGCTGCTCGGCAGTGGGCCGAGCCGGCTGCGCAACGTCCCCGACATCCGCGACGTGCGGGTGGTCCGCGGCCTGCTGCAGCTGCACGGCGTGACCGTCCGCCCCGGCGACGAGCCCGGTGAGCTGGTGATGGACCCCACGCACGTCGAGAGCGCGAACGTCGCCGACATCGACGCCCACGCGGGTTCCTCACGCATCCCGATCCTGTTCTGCGGGCCGCTGCTGCACCGCATCGGCCACGCCTTCATCCCGGGCCTGGGCGGCTGCGACATCGGCGGCCGGCCCATCGACTTCCACTTCGACGTGCTGCGCCAGTTCGGTGCGACGATCGACAAGCGGGCGGACGGCCAGTACCTGGAGGCCCCGCAGCGGCTGCGCGGCACCAAGATCCGGCTGCCCTACCCCTCGGTGGGCTCCACCGAGCAGGTGCTGCTGACGGCGGTGCTGGCCGAGGGTGTGACCGAGCTCTCCAACGCGGCGGTCGAGCCGGAGATCGAGGACCTGATCTGCGTCCTGCAGAAGATGGGCGCGATCATCTCCATGGACACCGACCGGACCATCCGGATCACCGGTGTCGACCGGCTCGACGGGTACAACCACCGCGCGCTGCCGGACCGGCTGGAGGCCGCCTCCTGGGCGTCCGCGGCGCTGGCGACCGAGGGCAGCGTGTACGTCCGCGGCGCCCGCCAGCGCGAGATGATGACCTTCCTCAACACCTTCCGGAAGGTCGGGGGCGCCTTCGAGGTCGAGGACGAGGGCATCCAGTTCTGGCACCCGGGCGGCTCGCTGAACGCCATCGCCCTGGAGACCGACGTCCACCCCGGTTTCCAGACCGACTGGCAGCAGCCGCTGGTCGTCGCGTTGACGCAGGCCTCGGGCCTGTCCATCGTCCACGAGACGGTCTACGAGTCGCGGCTGGGCTTCACCTCGGCGCTCAACCAGATGGGCGCGCACATCCAGCTCTACCGCGAGTGCCTGGGCGGCAGCGCCTGCCGCTTCGGGCAGCGCAACTTCCTGCACTCGGCGGTGGTCTCGGGGCCGACCCGGCTCCAGGGCGCCGACCTGGTCATCCCCGACCTGCGCGGCGGGTTCTCGTACCTGATCGCGGCGCTGGCCGCACAGGGCACCTCGCGGGTGCACGGCATCAACCTGATCAACCGCGGCTACGAGAACTTCCAGGAGAAGCTGGTGAGCCTCGGCGCGAAGGTGGAGCTGCCGCAGGGCTGAGCGGGGTTCTGCGCCCCGTACGACGACGAGGAGCCGTCCGGCATGGTGCCGGGCGGCTCCTCGCGTGCTGGGGGCCCTCAGGGGGCTCCTCGCCCGCCGGGCAGACACGACGAGGGCGGCCACCCCCCGGGTGGCCGCCCTCGTACGAAGCTCTGGGTCGCACCCCCTGGTCAGGGGGCGTGCGGCTTACTTGCCCTTGGCGGCTTCCTTGAGCTTGGAGCCGGCGGAGACCTTCACGCTGAAACCGGCGGGGATCTCGATGGGGTCGCCGGTCTGCGGGTTGCGCGCGGTGCGAGCGGCACGGTGGGTGCGCTCGAAGGTCAGGAAGCCAGGAATGGTGACCTTCTCGTCGCCCTTGGCGACGACCTCGCCGACGGTGTCGGCGAGCGCGGCCAGAACGGCGTCGGCGTCCTTGCGGGTCACCTCGGCACGGTCGGCCAGAGCGGCCACCAGTTCACTGCGGTTCATTATGTACTCCCGTGTTCATCTTGCCTGTGAGGCGTGAGTATCGAAGCCGATGCTCCCGGGGGCCTGGGATGCAGGCCCCCGGACCCGGTGTCTGAACCAGACCCTCGCGCCCGAATAAGCATCCTGCCCCCACCTGCGGCGGTAAAGCCAATCCGGCACCCCGGAGGGTCACCACGAAAGCGTTTGTAGGCCCTTCAAGGTGACGTCGGGTGACATCGCGCACCCTTGCCGGCCCCGGACGGCCGCCCCGGCGGGCGCCCTCAGGCCGCCCGCCACCATAGGGGCGTGCGGTCCCCGGCGGCCCGCGGCGCGCCGCCGGGGGCCGCGCGGGGGTGGTCCGCCACCCGGCGCGCTGACGGACAGGGGGGCGGCCCCGGGCGCCCGCGCGCCGGAGGGGGGCCTCAGACGGCGCCGGAGGGCTCGGTGGTGGGCTCGGTGACGCCGGCGGCCTTGGCGGCCTCCCGGACTGCCCCGGCCACGGCTCCGGCCACCTTCTCGTTGAAGACGCTGGGGATGACGTAGTTGGCGTTGAGTTCGTCGTCGAGGACCACGTCGGCCAGGGCGCGGGCCGCCGCCAGCATCATGTCGGTGTTGACGGTCCGGGACTGGGCGTCCAGCAGGCCGCGGAAGACACCCGGGAAGACCAGCACGTTGTTGATCTGGTTCGGGAAGTCGGAGCGGCCGGTGGCGACCACGGCGGCGGTCTGCCGGGCGATCGCCGGGTCCACCTCGGGGTCGGGGTTGGCGAGCGCGAAGACGATGGCGCCGTCGGCCATCTGCGAGACGTCCTCGCCGTCCAGGACGTCGGGGGCGGAGACGCCGATGAAGACGTCGGCGCCGACCACGGCCTCCTTGAGGGTGCCGGTGATGCCCTCGGGGTTGGTGTTGTCGGCGATCCAGCGCAGCGCGGTGTCGCCGTCGGTGTCCACCAGGTCGTGGCGGCCGGCGTGGACGACACCGTGGATGTCGGCGACGACCGCGTGGCGCACGCCCGCGGCGATCAGCAGCTTGAGGATGGCGGTGCCGGCCGCGCCCGCCCCGGACATCACGACCCGGACGTCCTCGATCTTCTTGTCGACCACGCGCAGCGCGTTGGTCAGGGCGGCCAGCACGACGATGGCGGTGCCGTGCTGGTCGTCGTGGAAGACGGGGATGTCGACGGCCTCACGCAGCCGTGCCTCGATCTCGAAGCAGCGGGGGGCGGAGATGTCCTCCAGGTTGACGCCGGCGAAGCCGGGGGCGATGGCCTTGACGATCTCGACGATGGCGTCGGTGTCCTGGGTGTCCAGGCAGATCGGCCAGGCGTCGATGCCGGCGAAGCGCTTGAAGAGCGCCGCCTTGCCCTCCATGACCGGCAGTGCGGCCTTGGGGCCGATGTTGCCCAGGCCCAGCACCGCGGAGCCGTCGGTGACCACGGCGACGCTGTTGCGCTTGATGGTCAGGCGGCGGGCGTCCTCGGGGTTGTTGGCGATGGCCTGGCAGACGCGGGCCACACCGGGGGTGTAGACCATCGACAGGTCGTCACGGTTGCGGATGGGGTGCTTGGACGACATCTCGATCTTGCCGCCGAGGTGCATCAGGAACGTACGGTCGGAGACCTTGCCGATGCTGACGCCCTCGATGCCGCGGAGCTTCTCGACGATGTCGTCGGCGTGCGCGGTGGAGCTGGCGGCGATGGTGACGTCGATGCGGAGCTTCTCGTGCCCCGAGGCGGTGACGTCGAGGCCGGTGACAGTGCCGCCGGAGGACTCCACGGCCGTGGTGAGCTGACTGACCGCTGTTCCGCTGGCCGGAACTTCCAGTCGCACCGTCATCGAGTACGAGACGCTAGGCGCCGTTGCCATGGCCGACTTCCTCTACTTTTCCTTGCTGACTGCCGTGTGCGGGCACTGCCGGGTGTGCGGGCCGGTCGGACCGCACCTGCCGGGCCGCCGGCAGTGCCGCGGCGCGGCGCCTGTCCGGACCCGGACTCGTCTGCTGCCGCGACGGGGGGCCCGCAGCCGCAGCGTGTTGTCTGATCGTCCCACCTACCAACCGGTACACGATAACCAGGTGGTTACTCCGAAAACTTAATTCCACATTACGAGAGAGTGGCATCCGCGCGAAACCCCCACCCAGTCGCCTGAAAATCGCCGCACAACATCTGATATCGACCAAAAACGGTCGTAGGATCTGCCCGCAGCACCGTCGAATAGCAGGAGTGGGTATGGCTCAGGGCACCGTGAAGTGGTTCAACGCGGAGAAGGGGTACGGCTTCATCGCCCAGGAGGGCGGCGGACCGGACGTCTTCGTCCACTACAGCTCGATCGCCGGGGACGGCTACCGCAGCCTCCAGGACACCCAGCGCGTCGAGTTCGAGATCGCCGAGGGCCGCAAGGGCCCGCAGGCGGAGCAGGTCCGGGTCCTCGGCTGAGCAGCCGCGCACCAAGGCCGGACAGAAGAAGACCCCCGTGCGCCTGTGGCGCCGGGGGAACGGAGATGACACCGACCCGCCATGCTCGCCTCGCGGCAAGTGGTCGCTCGAAGCGACTTAGGTTGGGCCCGGGGGCTTGGATCGGGCCGGTGTCTCTACCAGGCTAACACCCACCTCCCGCTTCAGGGTGACCCCTGCGGGCCCGGGCTGACGCGAGGTCGGACCGGCCGGGGCACCCGGCCGGCCGGGGTCGCCTACGGCCGCAGCAGGTCCGGGACGCCCGCCTCGTCGGGCTCGTCCCGCCGCCAGGAGACCACCGTGAGCTGCTGCGTCGCGCGCGTCAACGCCACGTACAGCACCCGCAGACCGGCCGGCGACTCGTCCGCGATCTCGGCCGGCGAGACCACCAGGGTGGCGTCGTACTCCAGGCCCTTGGCCTCCAGCGAGCCGAGCGCCACCACCCGGTCCCCCAGCCCCGCCAGCCAGCCGGCCGCCTCCTGCCGCCGGGCCATGGCGGTGACCACGCCGACGGTGCCCTCCACCTCGCCGAGCAGCCGCTCGGTCTCCGCCCGCACGCACGCCGCCAGACCGTCCCGTTCCGCGGGGGCCACCGCGAAGCGCGGCACCAGGCCGGTGGAGCGGACCGCCTCCGGCGCCGGCGTGCCGGGCATGGCCAGCGCCAGCACCCGGGAGGCGAGCTCGGCGATCTCCGCGGGGTTGCGGTAGTTGACGGTCAGCGTGAAGCGGCGGCGCGGCCGGTTGCCGAGTGCCTCGTCGCGGGCGATTCCGGCCTCGTCGGGGTCCGACCAGGAGGACTGCGCCGGGTCGCCGACCACGGTCCAGGTGGCGTGCCGGCCGCGGCGGCCCACCATGCGCCACTGCATGGGGGTGAGGTCCTGGGCCTCGTCGACGATGACGTGGGCGTACTCGGTGCGCTCCTCCACCAGCCGGTCCCGCCGCGAGCGGCCGCCCCCGTTGCGCTCGGCCCAGGTGGTCAGCTCCTCCAGCCCCGTCAGGTGGTCCAGCGGGTCCGCCGCGCGGGGCGTGGCGGGCCGGGCCGGGGTGCCCAGCACCAGGTGCAACTCGTCCAGCAGCGCCACGTCGTGGACCGAGACCGGGCCCTCCCCCTCGGGCCCCAGCCGCCGCAGCGACCTGGCCAGCCGACGCACCTCGCGCGGGTTCAGCACCCGGCGCGCCCAGCGGCCCAGGCGCCGCTCGTCGGCCATGGCGGCCAGGACCGCGCGCGGGGTCAGCTCCGGCCACCAGGCGTCGAGGAAGGCGGTGAAGGTGCTCTCGCCGGTGACGTCCTCGTCGAAGCCCTGCCGGGCCTCGGCGGCCAGCTCCGGGTCGGTGTGCCGGCGGGCGGCGCCGGACTGCTCCCACAGCGCGTCCAGCAGCAGCCGGCGGGCGCGCGGCCGCAGCAGGTTGATGGGGGCGGTGCCGCCCAGGGCGCTGTGCCGGATGCGGCGCAGCGCCTCCGCGTCCAGCTCCAGGCGGCTGCCGAAGACGACGACGCGCAACCGGTCGGGGACGGCCGGCGGCCGGGCCGCCTCCGCGGGGTCCTCCAGAGTGAGCTGCCCGTCGGCGGATTCGGCCGGCGCTGCGGGGGCCGGGGCGTCCAGCAGGCCCCGCGCCGCCCTGCGCAGCACCTTCTGCATGCGGGCGGCGCCCTTGATGCGGGCCACCGCCGGTTCGTCGTGGACGCTGGCCTCGGCTCCGTCCACCAGGGACCCCAGGGAGCGGACGGCCACCTGGCCCTCCTCCCCCAGCGAGGGCAGCACGCCCTCGGTGTAGGCCACCAGCAGCGGCGTCGGGGAGACCACCAGGATGCCGCCGGAGTAGCGCCGGCGGTCCTGGTAGAGCAGGTAGGCGGCCCGGTGCAGCGCGACCGCGGTCTTGCCGGTGCCGGGGCCTCCCTCGACCTCGGTGACGGAGGCCGAGGGCGCCCGCACCACCCGGTCCTGCTCGGCCTGGATGGAGGCGACGATGTCGCGCATGGTGTGGCTGCGGGCCCGGCCCAGGGCCGCCATCAGGGCGCCGTCGCCGACCGCGGGCAGCTCCCGGCCGTCCAGGGTCGCGGTGACCTCGGGCCGCATCAGGTCGTCCTCGACGCCCAGGACCCGGCGGCCCTTGGAGCGGATGACGCGGCGGCGCACCACCCGGCCCGGGGCCACCGGGGTGGCGCGGTAGAACGGGGCGGCGGCGGGGGCGCGCCAGTCGATGACCAGCGGCGTGTAGTCGGCGTCCAGCACGCCGAGGCGGCCGATGTGCAGCGTCTCGGCGATCTCGGCGCGGCCCTCGCGCACCGCGTCGTCGGCGGGTTCAACGGAGGTCTGGGCGCCGTCCGGGCCGCGCTCGCCGTCCTTGCCGGCCAGCAGGTCGATGCGGCCGAAGAGGAAGTCCTCGTACTCGGAGTTGAGGCGGTGCAGGTGGAGGCCGGCCTGGAAGACCTGGGCGTCCCGCTCGGCGAGCGCCCCCGGGGTGCCGACCTGGCCCACTCGTGCCGCGTCTCCCATGAGGAACTCGGCCTCGTGGATCTTCTCCTGGAGGCGGTGGTACACGCGGTCGAGGTGCTGCTGCTCGGCCTGGATCTCCCGGTCGCGCACGGAGTCCCGCGCGGTCACGGCCTCCGGCGACTGCTCCGGCGTGTGCGTGGCGTTCTGCGCGGCCACCCGAGCCCCTTTCTGGTGTGCTGAGGGCAGCCGTCAACCGTACGCGAACCGGGCAGGCCGCGCACCTGCCGGGTCCCCGCGAAAGGGCGCCCCCGCCGCGGGACCTGCTCGCGGCGGGGGCGCCCGGGGCCGGGGCGGGCCGGTCAGACGGCCTCGTCGGCGGCCTGCTCCAGGGCGAGGCTCTCGCGCCGGGCGCGGCGGCGGTCGGCGGCGCTGGCGTCCGTCACGTCCAGGAAGATCTGGTCGACGGTGGGCCACTGTTCGCGCAGCCCCTGCTTGACGCGTACCAGCGCCGCCTCGACGCTCTCGCTGTCCACCCCCGGCACCAGGTCCACGCGGGCGGCGAGCATCACCGAGTCGGGGCTGAGCCGCATGGTGAGGGCGGCCGTGACGGTGTCGATCTCGGGCTGCTCGTCGAGGTAGCTGCGGATGCCGTGCTGGAGCGCCGGGTCGGCCGCCTCCCCGATGAGCTGGTCCTTGGCGCTGCGGCCGAGGGTGTAGGCGATGTACACCAGCAGCACGCCGATCAGCAGCGAGGCCCACGCCTCGTACGCGGACTCGCCGGTGGCCATGTGCAGCGCCATGCCGGCGATGGCCAGGGCGACGCCGAGGCAGGCCGCGCTGTCCTCGGCCAGGACGGTGCGCAGGGCCGGGTCCTCGGTGCCGCGGACCTCGGCGAGCAGCCCGCGGCCGTGCTTGCGGGCCTCGGTGCGGGTCTGCAGGACGGCCCTGGCCAGCGAGGTGCCCTCGGCCAGCAGGGCCACGACGAGGACGACCAGGCCGATGACGTAGCCGAGGGTGGACTCGCCGCCCTGTGACCCGAACGCCTCGATGCCCTGGAAGAAGGAGAAGCAGCCGCCCGTGACGAAGATGCCGACCGCTGCGATCAGGGACCAGAAGAACCGCTCCTTGCCGTAGCCGAAGGGGTGCTCGGAGTCGGCCGGACGCTTGCTGCGCTTGAGGGAGGCCAGCAGGAAGACCTCGTTGAGGCTGTCGGCGACCGAGTGCGCGGCCTCGGACAGCAGCGCCGGTGAGCCGGCCACGAGGCCGCCGGCCAGCTTGGCCACGGCGATGACCAGGTTGGCGGCGAGCGCGACCCACACGGTCTTCTTGGTCTCACCGTCCCGTCCCTGCTCACCGCCCTGGCCCCGGTCGGCCTCGGCGGGCTCCGCCGCGTCCTCGGGCGGCTTGCGGTCCGCGTCCCCCGGTCGCTGCGCGGGCCGGTCCGGCGTGTCGTGGCCGGAGCGCCCGGAGGCGGACACCGGCCGGGCGGCGGCGTCCGGTGCGGCGGCGGGCGGCGTCCGGTCCGGGTGCGTCGTCTGCTCTGGTTCTCTGGTCACGAGCTAGCGGATACCCGGCCCCCGCCGGGGGATGTGCCGGACTTGTCGCCGCCCCGGCCCGGGCAGCGGCGGCGCGGCCGGAGGCGGCGGGGAGGGCCGGGGGCGGCGGGGGGCATTGACCGCGGCTGACGGGAAAGGCGCCAGGGGAGAGTGCAGTCACACGCTTCGGCAGCCACCGGGCCGACTGACAACTTACGGAGGACGCATGGCCCAGTACGTCGTTTCCGTTCCCGGCACGTTCCTCAGGCCGCTCACGGAGGACGCCCGCCGCCGGGTGCTCGCCGCGGTCCGGGGCGCCGACCCCGACGAGGTCGGTGACGTCCCGCTGGACCTGGACGCGCTGAGCGTGGAGGACGAGGGCAGGTTCGTCCTGCGGCTGGAGGTGGCCGCCGACAATTCCCCCGCCGCCCAGGAGGCGGCCCTGACCATGGCCCGCGGCGCCCTCGCGGCGGCCGGTTACGACGAGGACGGCGCCGCCACCGGACAGGCCGTGATCACGGCGATCGACGCGGGCTGAGCAGCCTCAGCGAGGTGGTGCGGCCGAGCGGGGCGGGGCGTCGTCCCGCCCCTGGCCGGGGGCCATGACCAGCCGGTCCGCCTCCGGCAGCCAGTGGTCCGCCGGTACCGTCAACCAGCCCTCCCGCCCGCCCAGTTCCCGGGCGGCGGTGTGCAGGGCGGTCAGGCCGGGGTGGCGCGTCCCACGCCGCCAGACCATGCTCACGGCGGACAGCGGCACGGGGGCGTGCAGCGGGCGCAGCACCATCTGCGGCACCCGGAGGAACTCCACGCTCGCCAGCACCGCCCAGCCCCGCTCCCGTACCACCCGGACGAACTCGGCGTCGCCGTCGATCTCGGGGAAGGGCTCGGCCATGACGACGCCGTGGCGGTCGAAGAGGAGGCGGGCCAGGTCGGTCCACTCGGCGGTGTGGGGATTGCCGTCGGCGGCGTACAGGGTCGCGCCCGCCAGGTCGTCGGGGGTCAGCCGGGGGCGGGCGGCCAGCGGGTGGTCCTCGGGCAGCAGGACGGCCATCGGCTCGTAGCGCACCGGCTGGTGGTCCAGGTGGGTGCGCAGCCTCGGCGGGAGGCCGGCGAGGCGGCCGAAGGAGACGTCGAGGCGGCCCGCGGCGATCTCGTGGGCCGCGCCGGTCAGACCGCTGTGGTGCCGGGCGGTCAGCTCCACGCCGGGTGCGAGCCGCCGGGCGTGGAGCAGCACCCGGTGGGCGGTGCCGACGTCGGCACCGGTGTCGACCAGGAGCGGCCGGGCCTGGCGCCGGCAGGCCGCCGCCAGCTCGTCGTGGGCGGCGAGCGTCGCCCGCACGTGCGGCAGCAGCCGCTCACCCTCCGGGGTCAGCTCGACGCTGCGGGTGGTGCGGACGAACAGCGCCCGGTCCAGTTGCCGCTCCAGCCGCCGCACGTCACGGCTGAGCGCCTGCTGGGCGAGGTGGAGCCGGGCTGCGGCCCGGGTGAAGTGCAACTCGTCGGCGACGGCGGCGAAGGCGCGCAGCAGCCTGACCTCGATGTCCTGCGGCATCGGGCCATCATCACAGCTCGGCGGGGCGGGCGGGGGCGGGTTCCGGGGACCGGTGGGCGCTGGTTCCGCTGCCGCGCGCGCACCCGCGGGTCAGCGTCCGGCGAGGGCGCCCGGGTCGACCCACACCTCGAAGGGTTTTCGGACCCTGGTGCGCTGCCCGGCCACGACGGTGTGCTCCTCGTAGCCCCGGCCGCGCAGCCGTCCGAGGTGGAGCCGGGGGGCGGGGTCGAGGTCGAGGCGCCAGTAGTGGGGAACGCCCGCGTCGGCATAGAGGGACGGTTTCAGACGGCGGTCGGCGAGGCGGGGGGAGGGGGAGGCGATCTCCACGACCAGCAGGACGTCGTGCGTGGGGAGGGTGAGCCCGGCGGTGGCGGCCGCCTCCGCGTCGACCACCGCGATGTCCGGGATCAGCAGTCCGTCCGGCACGACGACGTTGATGGCCTCCAGGACCTCCAGGGCGCCTCCGTCCGCGTCGGCGGCAGCCTCCAGCAGGGCGGCCAGGCGGCGGGAGGCGCGCTGGTGCGGGATGCCCGGAGCGGGGCTCATCATGAGCGATCCCCCGACGAGTTCGACGCGTTGCCTGGCGTCCTGGGGCAGGGCCAGGACGTCGCTGAGCGTCCAGGGCCCGGTGTGATCAGTGGGTACGGCACTCACGGCGTCCCTTCGCCTCCCTCGGGCAGCCTCGGGGCTTCAGTATCTCCGAACCAGGGTCCCCGGGACATCGCGTCTCCCCTCCGGACGCACCAGACCCCCGCTCACCGTTTCCGGTGGCGGGGGTCTGCCATGGGGTGGTGGAGATGGCGGGAATCGAACCCGCGTCCAACGGTGCGGAACCAGGGCTTCTCCGAGTGCAGTCCGCTGTGCTTTTCTCGGCCCCGGAGATCACACGGACAAGTCTCCGACGGGCTCAGTCACTGTGAAATGTCCCGATCAGACTCCGTGACCGAGTCTGATGGTGAGTCCCCTAGCTGATGCCAGGATCCGGGTCGGGAACACCCCCGGGCTGACACTTCGCAGGTCGCTACTTAGGCAGCGAGGGCGAAGGAATCGCGCTTGGTGTTGGCGATTATTTGTTTCGGCATATGGTTTACGAGATCATTGCCGCTTCCTCGACTCGCTTCCCCTGATTCGACATCCGCTGTCGAAACCGATCATCCCCATGTGGTGTTGTCAATCCGCCCGGCACGCTCACGCGCTTCGGACGGAACAGCGCCCCGGCCAGGCGGGACGCCTCCATCGTACGGGAACAACGTGGTGGTCTGCCAGCCTATTCCCGGCGGGACGCCGCTGCCGCCGCATTCCCGGCCGGCGTCCGGCCCGCCGCTCAGACCGTGCCCCGCTGCCTGCGCCGGGCCGCCGAGATGGCGCGGTCGGCCTCCCGCCGGTCCTGCTGCTCGCGCAGCGTCTGCCGCTTGTCGTACTCCTTCTTGCCCTTGGCCAGGGCGATCTCGACCTTGGCCCGGCCGCTGGTGAAGTACAGCGAGAGCGGCACGATGGTGTGGCCGGTCTCCTGAATCTTCGAGCCCAGCCGGTCGATCTCGTCGCGGTGCAGGAGCAGCTTGCGCTTGCGGCGGGCGGCGTGGTTGGTCCACGTGCCCTGGGCGTACTCGGGGATGTGGACGTTGTGCAGCCAGGCCTCACCGCCGTCGATCTGCACGAAGCCGTCGACCAGGGAGGCGCGACCCTGGCGCAGCGACTTCACCTCCGTGCCGGTGAGGACGATCCCGCACTCGTACGTGTCGAGGACGAGGTAGTCGTGGCGCGCCTTCTTGTTCTGGGCGATCAGCTTGCGGCCGACGGCCTCGGCCTTCCGCTTCGCCTTGGTGTTCGCGTTCGCCTTTGCCATAGTCAGGCCATTTTTCCCTAGGCGCCGGTGCCGAGGCCACTCAGTACTGTGCGGGCCCGCTCCTCGGCGCCCGACTGCGAGGGGAGGTCGGGCACGATGCCGCGCCCGTCGACGCTGCGGCCCGAGGGCGTGCGGTAGTGGCCCACGGTGAGTTCGGCGACGGAGCCGCCCGGCAGGGTGCTGGGCAGCTGGACCGATCCCTTGCCGAAGGTCCGGTCGCCGACCAGCACCGCCCTGCCCCGGTCCTGGAGGGCGCCGGCCAGCAGTTCGCCGGCGCTCATGGTGCCGCTGTCGACGAGGACGACCAGGGGGGCCTTCACCGCACGGCCCTGCTGCGCGTACAGCGCGTGCTGGTGCCCCTCCACGTCGTAGGTGGCCACCAGCCCCCCGTCGAGGAAGGCGGCGGCGGCCGTGACGGCCTCGGAGACCAGTCCCCCGGAGTTGCCGCGCAGGTCGAGCAGGACGCCACCGCCGGCCGGAACGGTCCGTACGGCCCGGCGGACCTCCTCCCCGGTGCCCTTGGCGAACGCGGCGACGGCGATCAGTGTCGGGCCGCCGGGGGCATCGGACCTGCGCACGGTGACGTTCTGTGTGCGCATCCGGACCCGGTGCAGCGTGACCCGCCACCGCCGCCCGCCCCGCCGCAGGTCCAGGATGACGGCGCTGCCCGCCGCAGATGGGGCGTCGTCCCCGGCCCGGGAGCCGCGCAGGTCGGCGACGACGTCGGTGATGGGGCGCCCCTTCGTCGCGGAGCCGTCGACCGCGTCGAGCAGGTCGCCGGGGGCCACGCCGGCGCGGGCCGCGGGGGCGTCGGCGCCGACCTTGGCGACCCGCACCCGGCCGTCGGCCGCCTGCCTCACCCAGAGCCCGACGCCGACGTACCGGCCGTCGAGCTGCTGCTGGAAGTCGCGGTACTGGCGGGCGGTGTAGACGGTCGACCAGCGGTCGCCGCTGCGGCTGACCACCTCCGCCGCGGCCTGCGAGCCGGACTTGCCGTCGGCGGCCGCCTCCCGGGCCGCGTCCAGCACGGCGGCGCGGTCGGTGGACTCGCGCCGGGCGGGGGCCGGCGCGACGTCGCGGCCCCGGCCCGCGGCCCGGCCGTGGTCGGCGGAGTCCGTCCCCGCTCCCTCGCCGCCGCCGGCCGCGATGACCCCCGCCGCCAGGGCGCCGGCCACGACCAGCGCCAGGGGCGCCGCCGCACCGCGCCGGACGCGGGCGGGCGGGAGGGGCAGTCGGGGGCCGGTCATGGCGCCGAGTGTAGGACAGGCGGGGCGCGGCACGCCGTCCTCCGCGCCTGGGTGCCCCGCCGTCACGGCCCCCCGCGCGAGGGCCCGTTGTCAGACCTTGAGGTACTTGCGCAGGGCGAAGAACGCGGCGAGCGCCGGCATCAGCAGGCTGATCAGCAGGACCAGCGGCAGCACCGAGATGACGGAGTCCCAGCCGATGAACCGCACCACCTGGATCTTCTCGGCCAGCCAGTTGTTGATCAGTACGTACTTGCCGCCGCTGATCAGCACGCAGGCGAAGACGCCGCCGATGAGGCCGGCGATGGCGGCCTCCATGATGAACGGCATCTGGATGTAGAACCCCGAGGCGCCCACCAGTCGCATGATGCCCGTCTCCCGGCGGCGGCTGAAGGCCGAGACCCGCACGGTGTTGACGATCAGCAGCAGCGCGACAATGAGCATCAGCCCCATGACGCCGAGCGCCGCGTACCGCATGCCGTCCAGCAGCCGGAACAGCGGCTCGACCGTGTCCCGTTGGTCCTGGACCTCCTGGACACCGGGGCGCTCACTGAACGCGGACTTGATGACCGCGAACTTGGTCGGGTCCTTGAGCTTGACGCGGTAGGACTCCGGGAGCTGGTCGGGGGTGACCAGTCCGGCGACCGGGGTGTCGCCGAACTCCTCCTTGTAGTGCTTGTACGCCTGGTCGCTCGACTCGTGGACGACGCTCTGGACGATGGGGAGGCCGTCCAGCTCCTTCTTTATCTCGGCCTTCTGCTGGCTCGTCGCCGCGCCCTTGGCGCAGTTGGTGCCGGACTCCGCGTCGTTCTTGTTGCAGAAGAAGATGGAGACGTTGACCTTGTCGTACCAGTAGCCCTTCATGGTGTCGACCTGGTCGCTCATGAGGAGCGAGGCACCGAAGAGGCCGAGCGAGAGGGCGACGGAGACGATGACGGCGAAGGTCATCGTGAGGTTGCGGCGGAGACCGACGCGGATCTCCGACATCACGAACTGGGCGCGCATGGCGTCCTTTCAGTGCTGGTAGCCGTACACGCCGCGCTTCTGGTCGCGTACGAGCCGGCCCTTCTCGAGTTCCATGACCCGCTTGCGCATCTGGTCGACGATCTGCTGGTCGTGGGTGGCCATGACCACGGTCGTGCCGGTCCGGTTGATGCGGTCCAGCAGCTTCATGATGCCGACGGAGGTCTGCGGGTCGAGGTTGCCCGTCGGCTCGTCCGCGATGAGCAGCATGGGGCGGTTGACGAAGGCGCGGGCGATGGCCACGCGTTGCTGCTCACCACCGGAGAGCTCACCGGGCATGCGGTCCTCCTTGCCGCCCAGACCGACGAGGTCGAGGACCTCGGGCACGGTCTTGCGGATCTGGCCGCGCGGCTTGCCGATGACCTCCAGGGCGAAGGCGACGTTCTGCCCCACCGTCTTGTTGGGCAGGAGGCGGAAGTCCTGGAAGACGGTGCCCACCTGGCGGCGCATCGAGGGCACCTTCCAGTTGGACAGGCGGCCCAGGTCCTTGCCGAGGACGTGGACGGCGCCGTGGGAGGCGCGCTCCTCCCGCAGCAGCAGACGCAGGAAGGTGGACTTGCCGGAGCCCGACGATCCCACGAGGAAGACGAACTCACCGCGCTCGATTTCGAGCGACACGTCGCGGAGCGCGGGACGGCTCTGCTTCGGGTAGGTCTTGGAGACGTTGTCGAATCGGATCACTGTGCACCAACGGTCGGCCTGGGTAGGGGAACGGAACGCCGCGTGAGCGACTCCCGTCGGTGTGCGTGACCCTACGCGAACCGTCACGGGCGTGCAGACGCCCTCCGGTGTCCGTGCGCTTGGTCACGGCGCCAACCGGCCGCGGACGGACAAACGGCACATGTGCGCGGACTTGTCATGTGCCTTACGTCCGGAGAAAGGCCGTGGAACGCGCCGATCCCCGGCGGGCCTGGCACAGTGGAAGGGAACGTGCTGGCCGGCCTGAGCGTTGGCGCTGTCGAGAGGAGGTCGCATGACGTACGACCGACTGGTGTGCGCCAACTGCGCGGCCCCTGTGAGCGAGGGCCGCTGCCCGGTGTGCCGGGCCAGCAGGGAGCGTATGCGGCGGCAGAGCGGTCTCTTCGGCCAGCTCACCCCCACGATGCTCCTGGTGCTGCTGGTGGTGACGGCGGCGGTTGCGCTGGCCCTCCAGCACGCGGCCTGAGCAGCCGCCGCGGCACTGCTCACGGCCCTCCGCACTGCTCACAGCCCGCTGCGCCCGCTGCGCGGACGTCCGCCGCAGGATGCGGTGCTGCGGCCCGGGTGGCCCCTTCCGCGGGGTTCGGGGCAGGGCCCAGGAGGGCCCCGCACCGCGCCCGCGCAGGCTCCGTTGCACTCCCCCGGCCCCGGTGGTCCGTCAGAGCCGGCTTCCGGCCTCCCGCTCGTCCGGCAGTACGCCCTCCCGACGGCCTGGTGACCGGTGGACCGACCTCCGCAGCCCCCGGACGGGTCCGTGGCAGGCTGCTTGTCCGGCGCCCGGTGGCCCGGCGGATCACCGCACGGAGAGGTCCGGGGGTTCCGTTTCCGGCCATTGTCCGTCGAGGGCGGCGCCCGGGTCCGCGGGGCGGGGTCCGGGTCCGCGGGGCGGCGTCCGGGCAGACGAACGGCCCGGGCAGTGGGGATCCACTTCCCGGGCCGTGCGTCTGTGCGGCCTCATCCGCTCACCTGCCGGCGGCGGATGCGACGGTCAGCGGAGCCGTCAGGCAGCCGCCGCGCCGCCGTCGCGGTTCATCAGGCGGGGCAGCAGGCGGAAGCCCACGCCACCGGCGATCATGGTGGCGGCACCGATGATCAGGAAGGTGGTGCCGGAGGAACCGGTCTCGGCGAGCTGGCCGTCGGCGGACGGCTGCGACTGCTTCGGGGTGCTGCCGATCTGGTCCTTGGACGCACCCGGCTGCTGCGCCGGCTTGCTGCCCTGGTTGTCGGTCCCGGTGCCGTCGCCGTCACCGTTGTCCGAACCGTCCTGGCTGCCGTTCTGCGAACCGTCCTGCGAGCCGGTCTGGCTGCCGTTCTGCGAACCGTTCTGGCTGCCGTTCTGGTCGCCGTTCTGCGAACCGTTCTGGTCGCCGTTCTGCGAACCGTCCTGGTCGCCGACCTGGCTGCCGTTCTGGTCGCCGTTCTGCGAACCGTTCTGGTCGCCGTTCTGCGAACCGTCCTGGCTACCGTCCTGGTCGCCGATGATGCCGCCGTTCTCGCTGCCGTCACCGCCGCCGTTCTGGCTGCCGTCCTGGTCGCCGTCGCCGCCACCGATGAGGCCACCGATGAGGCCGCCGATGATGCCGCCGTCGTCCTTGGTGGTGGCCTGCGGGTCCTCCGAGGCGGAGGCCGCCCCTGCCGCGGTGAGCGACGCACCGGCCGCGATCACCGCGCTCGCCGCGATACGCGCCACGCGCACCCGCGTCTTCTTCGTCATGTGTCTGCTACCCCCAGTAGCTGTTCTCGTCATTGGTGCAGCGACGTCAGGGGCGGTGTCCGGCTGCGGGGCGCGCCTTCCTCGTCCGGCCGGAAGGTCGTTGACGTGTCTCCCCGTACGCACGCGCCCCTAGTACACGCATGCCGCGTCCACCCTTCCGAGGAACCCGCCCACCGTCAAGGCAAGTTAAAGGAAAAACATCCGGAATGATCTGTTTGCCGGGGTATGCCGGTACGACTGTGACGAAACTGCCACACAAAAAAGCAACGGCCCCCGGTCCGGGAGCCGTTGCGACATCGACCACGGGCAGCGGGGCCGTCGCCCCGCGCCGTCACTTCTCCTGGCTCTGCTCCTGCTGCTTGCGCCAGCGGATACCGGCCTCCAGGAAGCCGTCGATCTCACCGTCGAGCACACCCTGCGGGTTGCCGACCTCGAACTCGGTGCGCAGGTCCTTGACCATCTGGTACGGGTGCAGGACGTAGGAACGCATCTGGTTGCCCCAGGAGTTGCCGCCGTCGCCCTTGAGGGCGTCCATCTTGGCCTGCTCCTCCTGGCGGCGCCGCTCCAGCAGCTTGGCCTGGAGGACGTTCATCGCGGTCGCCTTGTTCTGGATCTGCGAGCGCTCGTTCTGGCAGGAGACCACGATGCCGGTGGGGATGTGCGTCAGGCGGACCGCGGAGTCGGTGGTGTTGACACCCTGACCGCCGGGGCCCGAGGAGCGGTAGACGTCCACGCGCAGCTCGGACTCGTCGATGTCGATGTGGTCGGTCTGCTCGACGACCGGCAGCACCTCGACTCCGGCGAAGGAGGTCTGGCGGCGCCCCTGGTTGTCGAAGGGCGAGATCCGCACCAGGCGGTGGGTGCCCTGCTCGACGGAGAGCGTGCCGTAGGCGTACGGCACCTGGACGGCGAAGGTGGTCGACTTGATGCCGGCCTCCTCCGCGTAGGAGGTCTCGTACAGCTCCGTCTTGTAGCCGTGCCGCTCGGCCCAGCGCAGGTACATGCGCTGCAGCTTCTCGGCGAAGTCGGCGGCGTCCACGCCACCGGCCTCGGCCCGGATGTTCACCACGGCCTCACGCGAGTCGTACTCGCCGGAGAGGAGGGTGCGCACCTCCAGCTCGTCGACGGCCTTGCGGACCACCGTCAGCTCGGACTCGGCCTCGGCGCGCGCGTCGGCGTCGCCCTCGGCCTCGGCCAGCTCGAACAGCACCTCCACGTCGTCGACCCGGCTGCGCAGCTCCTCGGCCTTGCGGAGCTGGCCCTGGAGCCAGGAGAGGCGACTGGTGACCTTCTGGGCGTTCTCGGGGTCGTCCCACAGGGACGGCGCCGCTGCCTCCTCCTCGAGCGCAGCGATGTCGGCCCTCATCCTGTCGAGGTCCAAAACGGCCTCGATCGACTCCATGGTCGAGGAGAGGGACTTCAGCTCTTCGGATACATCGACGACTGCCACGCTCCCAGCCTAACGGCTGCCGCCGGGTGCGCGTCCCTGCCCGGCGGGCGGGACGGGACGGCGGGCCGGAACCCGCACGCCCCGGCCCCGCTCCAGCCCGGGGAGCCGTACCCGCCGGGCCCGCCCTGGCCCCCGCCCCGGGGCTCCCGGCGCCGCCCGCTGCGCCTGCCGGACCGGTCCGGCGGGAGCGCAGGCCCCTCGGGGAGGCCCCAGGACCGGTCCGGTGCGGTCTCAGACCCCTCGGCGGGGCCTCAGGGCTGGTCCGGCGAGGTCTGGTGGGTGCCCGGTGCGGCGTGGCCGTCGTCGTCACCCGAGGTGGCGAGCCAGCCGCCGAGCCCGGCCGCCACCACCACGGCCGCGGCCGCCGCGCCGATGCGCACCCGCCGGCGGCGGGCCTCCGCGCGGTGGCGGGCCGACCCGGCGCGCGGCTCACCGGGCCTGCGCACCGCCCGGGCGGTGCCGTGCGCGCCGCCGGCCAGCTCGTCGGGGCCGGGGACGCGCATGCTGGTGTGGGTGTCGCGGTGGGAGTCGGGCGCGGCGCCCTGCACCAGGGGCACGGCTCGCCGCCGGGCCGTCCCGGCGTCCGCACCGGCCGCCGGGCCCTGGGGGTCACCGCGCCGGGTGTCGTAGGTCTCCTGGGCGCCGGCGGCCTCCTCGGCCTCGTCCTCCTCCGCCGCCTCGCCGCCCTCGTCGATCTCCAGCGGCGGCATGCCCGCGAGGTCCGGCAGCAGCTCCCGCAGCCGCTCGGCGAGCTCCGAGGCGCGCAGCCGGGAGGCGGGGGCCTTGGCCAGGCACTGGGTGAGGAGCTGCCACAGCTCGTCGGGGATGCCGGGCAGGGCCGCGACGCTCTCGGTCACGTGCCGCCGCAGCACCGCGCCGGGGTGGCCGCCGCCGAACGGCGTGAACCCCGCCAGCAGCTCGTACAGGACGGTGGCCAGGGCGTAGACGTCCACCGCGGCCCGGGGCGGGAGCCCCTCGACGATCTCCGGCGCCAGGTAGTCGGGGGTGCCGATGACCTTGGTGGTGCGCACCCGGCGGGGGGTGTCGACCAGCCGTGCGATGCCGAAGTCCGTCAGCAGGGCCCGGTGCGCGCCGCCGGGGCCGAGCGGGCCGGCCATGTCGAGCAGGATGTTCTCCGGCTTGACGTCGCGGTGGACGATGCCCGCGGCGTGGGCTGCGGCCAGGCCCTCGGCGACGTCCGCGACGACGGCGACGGCGGCCTCGGGGGCCAGGCGGCGCTGGTGGTCCAGCCGGGTGCGCAGGTCCGTGCCGCGGACCAGTTCCATCACCAGGGCCAGGTCGGTGCCGTCGACGACGAGGTCGCGCACCCCCACCACCCGCGGGTGGTCCAGGCCGAGGAGGGCTGCGCGTTCCTGGACGAAACGGCCGACGAGTTCCTGGTCGGAGGCGAGGTCCTCGCGCAGGAGTTTGATGGCGACGGCCCCGTCAGGACCCTCCCCGAGCCACACCGTGCCGGCGCTGCCGCGTCCCAGGATCTGGTGGGCGGTGTACCGGCTGCCGATCTTGCGTGCCAAGACTGCTCCGACGTGTCTTGTCCGACAGGTGCCGGCCACCGGGGCGGGAGGGAGTCCGCTGGCGGACCCCTGGGCGGGTGCCCGTCGGGCGGCCCGCGGAGCGCGTCCGGTGACCCGTGTTGGCGACAAAGCTACGCGGGGTGGCGGGGGTGTGGCGCCGGGAGTCGCGCGATGTGCCGGTTCTGCGGCGTAATGCACCCCTCAGGTGTCGACATGTCGCCTCGGTCGTCGCGGTGCGGTGCTGGCCGGGGCCGGGCCCCGGCGTCGCACGGGCACCGAGGGGCACATGTGTCCGTCCGGCCTCACGCAGGGGTGACGCGCCAGCCCGGACGCGCGACGGCGGCCCGCCCCGGACTGCGGGCGGGCCGCCGGGAGCGACTGCGAGGGCGCGCGCTGGGCGCCGCCGGACAAGCGGGACTGTGAGGACACTGCCTACGCCGAGAGGTCGGAGACCCAGCCGCTGGCGACGTCGAACCAGTGGGTGACCTCCTGCCAGAAGCTGCGCCCGTCGGCGATCCAGCTCTGCAGGGGCGTGAACTCCCAGACCGCCCAGCAGCCGACGACCAGCAGCACGATCACGAAGAGGCAGCCCTTGAGGCAGCCGAGGCCCGGGATGCGCATCGGGTTGGCGCTGCGCCGCCGCTCCCGCGGCGGGGCGGGCTCCCTCGGCGGCGCGGGCTCCCGCGGCGGGGCCTGCCGGCGGCGCGGCTCGGCGGCCGGCGGGCGCTGCGGCTCGGCCCGCCGGGGCGGGGCCTGCCGGGCCGGAGCCTGCGGCGGGGCCTGAGCGGCTGCGGGCTGGGTGTACCCGCCGGGCTCCTGGTAGGGCTGGGGCGGGGCGGGACGGCGCTGCGGCCGGTGGCGCAGCGGGTCGTCCTCGGGCGAGAGGTACTGCACCTGGGTCTGGTCGTTGCGGTCGCGGGCGGCGCGGAGCTGGCTCTCCCAGGGGTGCGGGCCGTCCTGCCCCTGGCCGCTCCCGGGCGGTCCCGGCGGCACGGGCGGCATGACCTGGGTGCGGCCGTCGCCCGGCGTCCCGCCCGGCCCGGGGCCGGTGGGCATGACGCTGGTGTGGGCCTCGGGGTCGTGGGCCCAGGCGCCCGCGGCGGCTCCGGCGGCCCCCGCGGCCCCCGCGGCCAGGACCTGGGTGGGGTCGGCGTCGCCGGAGCCGGGCGCTCCGCCGCCCTCCGCTCCGGTCCCGGGGACGGGCGCGGGGCGCGGGTCCGGGCCCAGCAGTGCGGCGACGCCCAGGGCGGCGCGCCCCTCGGCGGAGGCGGTGTCGGCGCGCAGGCCGGCCGCCACGGTCCGCAGCGCCCGGGCGAGGTTCTCGGCGCTGGGGCGCTGGTCGGGGTCCTTGCGCAGGCAGCGCTCGATGACGGTCCACAGCGGCTCGGGCAGGTCCGCCGGGCGGCGGGGTTCCTCGGCGAGGTGGCGGTGGAGCACCTCCAGCGCGGTGGCGCCGGCGAACGGCGGGCGTCCGGTGACCAGTTCGTACAGCAGGATGCCGGCGCCGTAGATGTCGACGGCGGAGGTCTGGGGGCGGCCCTCCGCGGACTCGGGGGCGACGTAGGCGGGGGTGCCGACGAACTCGTGGGTGCGGGTCAGGCCGGGTGAGTCGGCCAGGCGCGCGATGCCGAAGTCGGTGAGCATCGGGTGCATCGCGCTCTCGCCGTCGGCACCGGCCAGCAGCACGTTGGCGGGCTTGAGGTCGCGGTGGACGACGCCGTCGGCGTGGCTGGCGGCCAGCGCGTCGGCGATCTGCGCGGTGAGCAGGGCGGCGCCGAACGGGCTGAACGGGCCGTTCTCGCGCAGGTAGCGGTGCAGGTCGGGGCCGTCGACGAGGTCCATGACCAGGGCCAGCAGGTCGCCCTCGACGACGAGGTCGCGGGTGCGCACGATGTTGGGGTGGGTCAGGCGCAGCAGGACCGAGCGCTCCCGCAGGAAGCGCATGACGATGTCCGCGTCGTTGGCGAGTTCCTCCTTGAGCACCTTGATGGCGACCAACTCGCCCGGCTGGCCGGGCACGGACGCCTCGGCACCCGCCGTCTCCCTCTGCCGGGCACGCCAGACGGTGCCCGTGGCGCCGCGTCCCAGAGGCTCCTCAAGCAGGTACTTGCTGCCTACCGGCCGCACGTCATGCGCTCCCTGTCGTGGGGGGTGGTGTCCGGGGCCGACCCTGGGGCCGGCCCGTCCGGCCCCACTGTAATGCGGCGTCCCCGGGGGCCGGCGAGGTCCGCGGGGGCCGCGGCGGGGCCTGGTGGAGTCCGTGCGCCGCGCCCGTCCGGGTCGCCGGCCGGGTGGTCCGCGGGACGCCGGGCCCTTCCGGTAAAGGACGTGCGGCCCCCCTCGGCCGGTTCCCGCCCCCGCCCCCGCCGCGCGGCGGTGTGGTGCGACTCATAGCCGTCCCGGGCTGCCGGGACGGGGATCGTCGCGCTCGGCGGATGACCGAAAACCGGCTGTGTCCGACGGTGAAGCTGGCATATTTGCCCTCTTGCCCGGCGGTCGAAGATCACGAAGTGGCGGGCAGCAGACGTGACGTCCCCGCAGGGTGCGAAGATGCCTCCAGCACGCAGGGTGGGGCCGGATCGCCGCCGCCGCGACGCGGCCCGGGGCCGCCGGCGGCGGGGGTGCGCCCCTCGGGGGAGCCGGGTGTGCGGGCGGACGGCGAGGGGCGGCGGCGTCCCGCGGCACGGGCGGTGAGGGCCGTCCCGGCGGCGGACGCGGTGGCCCGACCCGTCGCGCGTCGGGTACGAGGTGTACGAGGCCGGCGGGGGCGGGGCGGGCGGATGGCCCGGTGTCCGGCGGTCACCCTAGGCAGAAGGGACCGTTGACGGCGATGCAGATCCGCCTGACCGTCCTCGGGCCGCGCGGCGACCAGTGCGTGCGCGCCCGCGACGTCCTCGTGACCGCCCCGGCCGGGACCGCGCTCGCCGCGGTCACCGGCGGCCTCGTGGCGGCTCTCGCCGGGTCCGGGCCGGACACCAGGAACGCGGGCACCACCGGTGCCGTGCCGGTGTACGCCGGTACCGAGCGGCTGGACCCGCAGCGCTGCTCGCTGGGTGAGCCGCCGCTGCTGGACGGCGCGGTGCTCTCCCTGCACAGCCCCGGCCCCGCGCCCGCGCACGGGCTCCCCGCCGGCCCGCGCGGGCTCGCGCTGCTGCGGGTGGTGGCCGGGCCGGACGCCGGGGGCGTGCACCTGCTCCACGGTGGCCGGGTGACGGTGGGGCGCTCGGTTGACGCGGACGTCCCCCTCGACGACCCGGACGTCTCCCGGCTGCACTGCGCGGTCACGGTGGGTCCCGCCCCGGCGGGCGGCGCCCCCGAGGCGGCCCCCCTCGTCTCCGTCTGCGACCTCGGTTCCACCAACGGCACCTCGGTCGACGGCGTCCCGGTGGGCGAGGAGCCGGTGCCGGTGGCCCCGGCTTCGCTGCTGCGGGTCGGGGAGTCGGTGCTGACGGTCTCCCTGCTCGACGCGGAGCCGGCCCTCACCCTGCCGGAGACGATCGCCGGGGCGCGGGCGGCTGCCGACGGGCCCGGCCGGGTCACGCCGGACGGCGAGGGCTTCCTGCGGGTGGCGGGCGCCTCGTCCGGTGGCGGCGGTATGGCGGCCGGTGACGGTCCCGACGGCCCGACGGTCCACGTACTCGGCTCGGGCTTCGCGCCGCCCGGCCGGTCCGCCGGGGCCCGCGCCGACAGCCTCGTGCCGCACCCCCCGGCGGCGCTCGCCGCCGGCGCCCCCGCCGCACCGCCCGCCGCGGACGCTCCCGCTGCGCACCCCGCCGGCCACGACGGCCGGGACGCGGCCGGGGGCGGGGACCGGTGGGCGGCCGGTGGCGCCGACCCCGCCGCGACGGGTCGCCGCGGCACCCCGCTGCGCGGCACGCCCGTGCCCGAGGACCTGGCACCGGGGCCCGCCGCCGACGTGCCCGGGGCGCGGGTGCCGTCACAGGCCACGCACGGCGGCGGCCGGCGGCTGGCACCGCCCGAGCCCGCCGCACGCTCCTACCGCCGCGGCGGCATAGGGGCGTGGGCGCGGCGCTTCACCGGCGGCCGGCCCGCCGCGGACGCCGCCGGGGCGCCGGGGGAGCCGGGCGGTCCCACCGCGGCCGGCCTCCCCACGGCGGCGCCCGTGGACCTCACGCGGTGGCCGGACGCGGCCACCGTGCTGCTGACCGCGCTGGGCCCGGGCCCGCGGCTGTGGGAGCGCGGGCCCGGCCATCCGGACGCCCTGGTGGTGCGGCTCGGTACCGCCGGTCCGCCGGCGGCCCACCCGGGCACGGTGGCGGCGCAGGCGGTGCCGGTCACCGTGGACCTGCGCCACTCGGGCTCGCTGGGGGTGGCCGGGCCGCGGGAACGGCTGACGGCCACAGCGCGTTCGGTGCTGGCGCAGCTGGCCGCTCTGCACTCCCCCACCGACCTGGAGGTGGTGCTGGTCGCCACCGACCGGGCGCGCGGCGGTGAGGAGCGGGTGGCGGACTGGTCCTGGCTGGGCTGGCTGCCCCACACCCGTCCCGAACGCGGGCAGGACTGCCGGCTGCTGCTGGCCCTGGACCGGGAGCAGGCGGCGGCCCGTGCCGCCGAGTTGGAGCGCCGGCTGGCGGACGGCCCGCTGGGGCCGGGCTGGGCGGGCGCCGACCGCGCGGCGGTGGCCGCTGCCGCCGCCCGGCACCGGGGGCCGCGGACCGTGGTGGTGGTGGACGGCGACCCGGGCACGGCGGCGCTGCGCCAGACCCTCGCCCAGCTCGCCTTCGGCGGTTCCGGCGCCGGCGTGCACGTGCTGTGCCTGGCCGAGACGCCCGCCGCCTCGGCGGCGTTCCCGCTGGCCGCCACCTTGGAGGCGGCGCGGACGGCGAGCCTGCCGTTCGGCTCGTGCGGCGCGGTGGCGGTGCTCAGCGGGGACGTGGCGACGGCGGTCCGCGTGGTGGCGGCGGACGGCTCCCCGGAGGGCACGTTCGCGACCGTCGACGCGGTCTCCGCCGCCTGGGCCGACCGGTTCGGCCGGGCCATGGCGCCGCTGCGGTCGCGGGAGGGGACCGCTCCGGGCGGGCCGCGCACCCCTCGCGCCCGGCTGCCGGAGTCGGTGCGCCTGCTGGAGGAGCTGGGCCTGGCCAGGGCGACGCCCGCCTCGCTGACGGCCCGGTGGGCGGCGGCCGCGGACGAGCCGGCGGGGACGGGCGCACTGGTGCTGGGCGCCGGCCCCTACGGGCCGCTCGGCCTGGAGCCGGTGGTGGACGGCGCTCCGGTGCTGGTCACCGGCGGTACCTCGACGGGCAAGACGGAGCTGCTGCGCTCGCTCGCCGCCTCGCTCGCCGCCGCCGACCATCCCGAGCGCCTGGGCATCGTGCTGGTCGACGGACACGGCCGGGAGCGAGGCGAGGGCCTTGAGCCGTGTGAGGAACTGCCGCACGTGGTGGCCCGGATGACGGCGTCCGACCCGGTCCTCATGCGGGAGTTCGCGCAGGCGCTCACCGCCGAGCTGCGGCGCCGGGCGGAGGTGCTGGCCGGCGTCCCGTTCTCCGGTGCGGTGCCCTCGCCCGTCGGCCGGGTCGTGGCGCCGCGCAAGCCCGCCGACGAGGCGGCGAGGGCGGCGGCACGCGCCGGCGCCCTGCGGATGCCGGCCGGCGGTGGCGGCACGCCGCCCGAGGGCGGCGAGAGGCCCGATCCGGCCGCCCTGCCAAGGCTGTTCGTGCTGGTCGACGACTTCGACGCGCTGGTGGCGCCGGCGCTGGGCAGTACCGGCCGGCCCTCGGCCGGGTCGGTGGTGCGGGCCCTGGAGGCGGTGGCCCGGGACGGAGCGATGCTGGGCGTGCACCTGGTGGCCGCCACCGGGCACCCGGAGCGGACCGCGCACACCGTGACCGCCACGACGGCGGCCTGGGAGGTCGCGCTGGGCGTCAGCGAGGGGGACGAGGTCGGTCAGGAGCCCGCCGGTGCCGGACGCGCCGGGGCGCTGCCGCCCGGCCGGGGTGTGCTGCGCCGCCGGGGCGGCGAGGCGGCTGAGGCCGCGGTGCCGTTCCAGGCGGGCCGGGTGACGGGCCGCATCCCGCGCACCGCGACGCTGCGGCCCACCGTCGTCCCGCTGGAGTGGCAGCGCATGGGCGACCCGCCGGCGCGGCGCCCGCTGCGGGAGCTCGGCAACGGGCCGACGGACCTGGCGCTGCTGGCGAGCGCCGTCTCGCGGGCGGCCCGCTGATCACCACGGTGAGCCAACTGTGCTGGCCCGCGCGCGGATTGAGCTGCGCGCCGGGCCGGTAACAGCGTGATCACAAAACCCTGCGGCCGCCCCCGGACGCTATTGCGGTGACCTGCGTCACGGCGTAGACCTGTCGCACAGTCGGGTGCGGAACTGACGGGGAGGCGACGGGGATGCGGACAGCGCGCACGGCCAGAGGGATCACACTGGCGCTCGCGGTGACGGGCGCACTGGTGCTGACGGCTTGCGGGGGCGGTGGCGGCTCCGGCAAGAAGGACGACGGGGGCGCGGCGGCCGTGCCCACCACGGTGCGGCTGCCGAAGCTGGACGGGCAGAAGCTCCAGGTGACCGCGGTGTGGACCGGGCCGGAGAAGGCCAGCTTCCTGAAGGTGCTCGGGGAGTTCGAGAAGCGCACCGGCGCCCAGGTCGACTTCGTGCCCAGCGGCGACGACATGGCCGGCTTCGTCGGTACGAAGATCGCCGGCGGCGGCCCGCCCGACGTGGCGATGCTCCAGCAGGTCGGCGTGCTCCAGGAGTTCGCGAAGAAGAAGTGGCTCAAGCCGCTGGGGTCCGCTGCCAAGGCGGAACTGGCGAAGAACTACTCCAAGGGCTGGCAGGACCTCGGCGCCTGGCAGGGCACCGACTACGGCGTCTACTTCAAGGCGAGCAACAAGTCGCTGGTCTGGTACAACACCGCGGCGCTCGACAACGCGGGGGTGCAGCCGCCGAAGACCTGGTCGGACTTCCTGAAGGCGGCCCGGACCATATCCGACTCGGGCGTCACCCCGGTCTCGGTGGGCGGCGGCGACGGGTGGACGCTGACGGACTGGTTCGAGAACGTCTACCTCTCGCAGGCGGGCCCCCAGAAGTACGACCGGCTCGCCCACCACCAGATCCCCTGGACCGACCCCAGCGTCAAGCAGGCTCTGACCACCCTCGCCCAGTTGTGGGGCGACAAGGCGCTGCTGGCCGGCGGCAACGAGGGCGCGCTGCAGACCTCCTTCCCCGAGTCGGTGACGCAGGTCTTCAGCGGCGGTGACGCCGCCAAGGCCGCGATGGTCTCCTCCGCCGACTACGCCGCCGCCAACGTCACGCAGACCAAGGCGAAGATCGGCACCGACGCGAAGATCTTCCCGTTCCCCGCGGTCGGCGACAGCTCGCCCGTGGTGACCGGTGGCGACGTGGCGGTCGCCCTCAAGGACAGCAAGGCCTCGCAGGCCCTGCTGACCTTCCTCGCCTCCCCCGACGCGGCGAGCATCTGGGCGGGCGCGGGCGGCTTCGTCTCCCCCAACAAGGCCGTCAAGTCCGGTGCCTACGCCAACACCACGATGCGCGACATCGCGAAGGCGCTCATCGCGGCGGGCGACGACTTCCGCTTCGACATGTCCGACCAGGCGCCGGCCTCCTTCGGCGGCAAGCCCGGCCAGGGCGAGTGGAAGGACCTCCAGGACTTCCTGAAGGACCCGAAGGACGTGGCGGGCGCCCAGAAGGCCCTGGAGCGGGACGCCGCCAAGGCGTGGGGCAACTGAGCGCGGACGGCGGGCGGCCGGCACAGGCACGGGGAGGGTCGCGATGAAGGTGGTGACGGCCGGGGGCCCGCCCGGCCCCGAGGGCGGCCGCCCGGCGACCGTGCCCGCTCCCCCGCCCAGTGGCGGCGGGCGGGCGGCCGGCCGGCGGCCCGGGCGGGTGCTGGGCACCCGCCCGTGGGTGGCGGCGCTGTTCCTGCTGCCGGCCCTGGTCCTGCTGGGCGCGCTGGTGGTGTACCCGATCGCCTTCTCGGTCTACCGCAGCCTCTTCGACGCCTCCGGTGACGGCTTCGTGGGGCTGGGCAACTACGGCGAGCTGTTCACCGACGACCGGATCCGCACCGCGCTGCGCAACAACGTGATCTGGGTGGTGGTGGCGCCGACCGTGGCCACCGCGCTGGGCCTGGTCTTCGCCGTGCTGACCGAACGGGTGCGCTGGGGAACGGCGTTCAAGCTGGTCGTCTTCATGCCGATGGCCATCTCCATGCTCGCCTCCGGCATCATCTTCCGGCTGGTCTACGAACAGGACCCGGCCCGGGGCGTGGCCAACGCGGTGTGGGTGGGCGTCCACGACACCTTCGCCGAGCCGGCCCCCTTCCCCGGCGCCCGGCCCCGCCCCGGCGGCGAGCTGCGGGCCTCCGGCGGCGGGGCCTACACCAGCCGCACCACCCTGGGCGCGGCCTCCGGCACCGGCGCGCACGACCCGGCCGACCTGCCGCTCGTCGCCGTCCAGCCGGACCAGGTGGCGCACGCCCGGCCCGCCGTGGCGGCGAAGCCCGTCCCCGGCAAGGTCACCGGCACCGCCTGGCTGGACTTCACCCGGGGCGGCGGCGGCCGGCCCGGCGTCATCGACCGGGGCGAGAAGGCGCTGGCCGGGCTGACGGTGCAGGCGGTCCGCGACGGCCGGACGGTGGCGAGCACCACCACCGCGGCCGACGGCACGTATGCACTGGACGCGGCCCAGGTCGAGGGCGCCCGTCTGCGGTTGCCCGCCGCGGACTTCGCAGCCGCCTACAACGGCGCCGAGTGGCTGGGCCCGACGCTGGTCACCCCGGCCATCATCGCCTCGTGGGTGTGGATGTGGGCGGGCTTCGCGATGGTGCTGATCGCGGCGGGGCTCGCGGGGATGGACCGTGAGCTGCTGGAGGCGGCGCGGGTGGACGGGGCGAACGAGTGGCAGGTGTTCCGGCGGATCACCGTGCCGCTGCTGGCTCCGGTGCTCTCCGTCGTCCTCGTCACGCTGATGATCAACGTCCTGAAGATCTTCGACCTGGTGTACGTCATCGCCCCGGGTTCGAGCCTGCCCGACGCCAACGTGCTGGCGCTCCAGCTGTACCAGACGTCCTTCGGCACCGACGTCGACCAGGGGCTCGGCAGCGCCATCGCCGTCTTCCTGCTGCTGCTGGTGGTGCCGGTGATGTGGGTCAACCTCCGGCGTCTACGAAGGGAGCGTCGCCGATGAGCGCGACGACAGGCGTCGTACGGCCTCGGCCGTCCCTGGCCGCCCGCCTCGCGGGTCGGGCCGGCGGCGGTGTGCTGCGGGTCTTCCTCGTCCTGGTCGGACTGTTGTGGCTGACGCCCACCGTCGGGCTGCTGCTCTCCTCACTGCGCTCGCCGGCGGACGTGGCGGACAGCGGCTGGTGGCAGGTGTTCACCCACCCGGCGCAGCTGACCACCCAGTCGTACGCGGAGCTGCTGGGCAACGACAAGATCATGGGCTCGCTGCTCACCACGGCGTTGATCACGGTGCCGGCGACGCTGCTGGTGGTGGTGTTCGGGGCGCTGGCCGGCTACGCCTTCGCGTGGCTGGACTTCCCCGGCCGCGACGGCTGGTTCATGGTGGTGGTGGGGCTGCTGGTGGTCCCGGTGCAGGTGGCGCTGGTGCCGGTGGCGAAGCTCTTCGGGCTGGTCGGGCTGTTCAACACCACGCCCGGGGTGGTCCTCTTCCACACGGCCTTCGGGTTGCCGTTCGCCATCTTCCTGCTCCGCGGCTTCTTCGCGGAGATACCCCGGGAGCTGCTGGAGGCGGCCCGGCTGGACGGCGCGGGCGAGCTGCGGCTGTTCACCCGGGTGGTGCTGCCGCTGGGCGGCCCGGCGATCGCCTCCCTGGCGATCTTCCAGTTCCTGTGGGTGTGGAACGACATGCTGGTGGCCCTGATCTTCGCGGACAACGGCCACCCGCCGATCACCATCGCCCTCCAGCAGGAGGTCCGGCAGTTCAGCAACAACATCGACGTGCTGGCGCCGGGCGCGTTCCTGTCGATGGTGATCCCGCTGGCGGTCTTCTTCGCCTTCCAGAAGCAGTTCGTCTCCGGCGTCATGTCGGGCGCGGTGAAGTAGCGCGGTGCGGTGCGCGGGGTCCGGGCGAGGGGCCCTGCTCACCGCACGAAGAGCCGCACCGACGCGCGCCGGTCGGCGGCGCCGGACTGGTGGAAGAGCGAGTGCAGCAGGTCCCACCTGGGACGCTCGCGCCGGCTGTGGGCGAACCAGCGCGCCCCCACGGCCCGCGGGTCGGCCACCACCCACACCCGGTGGACGCCCGCCATCCGGGCACGGGTCACGGCCAGGGCCGTGTCGGTGCCGTACAGCGTGCCGGACTCGGGCCCCGAGACGCGCACCGACAGGTCCCGCAGGCCGCGGAAGGCGCGGGGGTAGGTCTCCGCCACACGCCGCTCGTAGGAGGGGACGAACAGCACGCCGTCACCGGGCCGGCTGCCCGCCGCGACCTGCCGGGCCACCGCCGCCAGGTCGTCCGGCCTGCTGCCGGGGCGGCGCTCGTGGTGCTGGGCGGGCAGCTGCCACAGGAGGGCCGCCGTGGCGCCGGCCAGCACGGTCGCCAGCGCCAGGCGCCGGGCCGGCGCACCGGACCGGCGGCCCAGGACGGCCCGCAGCAGGCGTTCGACGCCGGCGGCCGTCAGCAGCGCGACGCCGAGCACCGTCCAGAGCAGGTAGCGCTCCAGGAAGAGGGGCTGCCGCTGGGAGAGGACGTAGAGGACGACGGGCGGCACCAGGGCCAGCGGGGCGGCCACCGCCACGAGGCCGAGCCGGGTGCGCCGGGGCAGCGGCCGGCACAGGGCCACCGCCATCAGGGCGAGGGTGAGGAAGAGGACCGCCCGGGACGGCCCGACCAGGCCCACCACCAGCTCCAGCGCCTGCCGGGGCCCGGGCGGGTGGAGCCAGGCGAGCTGCGCGCTCTGGCCGCGCGAGACCCACCACAGCGGCACCAGGGTCAGGCAGACGGCGGCGCCCGAGGCCAGGAAGGCGCGCCACGCCCTCGCCCCGACGGCGGACACCGCCAGGGTCACCGCGTGCGCGCACAGCAACAGCACGGCGAGTTCGTGCAGTTGGCAGGTCAGTGCCGTCACGGCGGCGTAGGCCGCCCAGGAGCGGACGGTGCCGCGTTCCACGGCGACGGTCAGCAGCAGCGTGGCGGCGGCGGCCCCGGCGGCGACCACCGCGTAGGAGCGGCCCTCCTGCGCGTAGTGGCTGGCGACGGGGGCGGCCGCGAGCAGGAGGCCGGCGCAGAGCCCGGTGCGGGGTCCGGCCAGCCGCTGGCCGAGGAGCGCCACGGTGGCGCAGGCGGTGGCCGCGCCGACGACCGAGGGCAGCCGCAGCGTCACCTCGTCGGGCCGCACCGCCAGCAGCGGGTGCATCAGCAGGTAGTAGAGGCCGTGGACGGCGTCGACGGAGCCGAGGGTGTGCCAGATCTGGGGCAGGGTGCGGCGGGCGACCTGGAAGGTGGCGGCCTCGTCACGCCACATGGTGCCGCGCCGCAGCCCCCACAGCCCCAGGACGAGCATCACGGCGGCGGGGACGAGGGCCACGGTCAGGGTGGCCCGCCCGGTGGCGCCGGAGTGCGGGCGGCGCGGACCGGAGGGCAGGGGACGGCTGCGCGGACGCGGCGTCACGGGGCGCGAGAGGGCCGTCGTGGCGGACGCGTCCGGGGAGGTGGTGGGGGCCGGGGAGGCGGTCGGGGCGGGGGCGGACGCGGGGGCGCGGTCGGGGGTGTCGTCCGGCAGGAGGGTTTCGCGCATGACCGCATCTTCCGGCGATCGGGCTGCCGGCACCGGCGAACCGATCCGTACCGGCGGGTATTCGCCCGTACGCGGCGGTGGTCAGCTCAGCCGTACGACGCACGGGCGCACGAGGGCGGCTCAGGCGGCGGAGGCGGGCCGGGTCGGGGAAGCGAGGGCGACCCGGCCCCGGCCCTGCCCGATGGCATCCGCGCCCGACCTCCCCATGGAGCGATAAGCCCACAAAAGGTACTTTTGGGGCGTGAGCTCAGCGCGCCTGACCCCAGCGCCCGACGTCCACCCCGACCCGCCCCCGGCCACCGCCACCGCACAGGTCAGCGTGGTCCTCATCGCCTACGACGACGTCCGCAACGTCCGCCGGGCGGTGGCCTCCGCACTGCACCAGGGTCCGGCCGTGGCGGAGGTCGTCGCCGTCGACGACGCCTCCCGCGACGGCACCGGCGCGGTGCTCGACGCCCTGGCCCGCACCGAACCGCGGCTGCGGGTGCTGCACCGCACCGTCAACAGCGGCGGCTGCGGCACCCCGCGCAACGAGGGCCTGCGGGCCGCCACCGGCCGGTACGTGATGTTCCTCGACAGCGACGACGTGCTCCCGCCCGGCGCGGTCGACACGCTGCTCACCGCGGCACTGCGGGCCGGGGCCCCGGTGGCGGCGGGGGCGTGCGTGCGGCGGGAGCTGCCCAGCCTGCGGGAGGTGCGCTGGCAGCCGGAGCTCTACACCCGCCGCCGCACCCTGCGCTCCCCCGAGGCCCGGCCGCGCCTGGTCCGCGACACCCTCTGCGTCAACAAGCTCTACGACCGCCGCTTCCTGACCGGGCACGACGTCCGCTTCCCCGAAGGGCGGTACGTGTACGAGGACTTCGTCTTCACCGCACGGGTCCTGGCGGCGGCCCCGCGCATCGCCCTGGTCCCGGAGACGGTGTACGTCTGGCAGGTGCGGCGGGACGCGGCGCGCCCCTCCCTCTCCCTGGACCGCGACGCGGTCACCAACTGGCAGGCCCGGCTGAGAGCCCACCGGGCCTGCGTGGACATCCTGCGCGAGGCGGGACGCACCCGGTTGGCGCACGCCGCCCGGACCAAGTTCCTCGACCACGACCTGCGGATGTACGCGGTCGAACTGCCCGCCAGGGACGAGCGGCACCGGCGGGAGTGGTGGCGGCTGACCCGCGCCCACCTCGCCGGCTTCGAGGCGGCGGAGCTGGCGGCCGCCCGGGCCCCGGCGCGGTGGGTCGCCCGCGTCGTCCTGGCCTGCGACACCCCGGTCGACCTGGAAAGACTGGCCGAACTCGCCGCCCGTCCGGCCCGACTGCTGCCGCCGTACGCTCAGGCCGCGGGCCGCGCGGTGTGGTCCGCCGAGCTGCCCGGGGTCGAGCTGGACGGCATCCTCACCAAACCCGTCACGCGCCTCCCGGTCACGGTCGAGGCCGAGCCCGTCCTCGGTCGCCGGGCGGAGCTGCGGCTGCACGTGCACGACCTGTACGGCCGGCTGGCGGGCGCCGGACCGGTCGGCGTCGACCTCGCACTGCGGCGGCAGTCGGCACACCGGTCGGGGCCGGTGCACACCGCGGCCCTCTCCCCGGCCCCCGGCGGCGGCTGGAGCGCGCGGGTCCGCCTCGACCTGGCCGCCCTGGCCGCCACCGCCCCCCGCGGCCGGCCGCAGTCCTGGGCCCTGGCGGCCACGGTGCGCTGCGCGGACGGCTCCCGGGTGCGCGTGGCGCTGCGCCCGGCGGGCCCGGGCCTGCGCCGCACCCTGGTGGTCACCCGGCGCGGACTGCTGCTGTGCCGCCCCTACCGCACCACGGGCGGAGCCCTGTCGCTGCGGGTGGCCCGGGGCGCCACCGGGGCAGCGGGCATCGCGGTGCGCCGGGCCCGGCGGGCGGTGAGCGGCGCCCTCGCCCGCCGGCGGTGACGGGCGGCCGGACCCGGGGACGCGGGCCGGGCGGGCGGAGGCCGCACGGCCGGGCCGGCTACCGCACGACGTAGCTCTCGATGTGGTCGATCACCGCCGAGACGGCATGCCGGTAGGCCGTGCTCGACCGGCGGACCTGCGCGAGCAGCATGCCGCCCTGGATGGCGGCCAGCAGCGCGGTGGCCAGCGCGGCGACGTCGGCGCGTTCACTGAGCTCCCCCCGGTCCTGCATGCGGGAGAGCCCCGACCTGATGGGGGCCTCCCAGCGGTCGAAGGAGGCGGCGAGCCCGGTGCGCGCCGTGGGGTCGGTCTCGGCGAGTTCGCCGGCCAGCGAGCCGATCTCGCAGCCGCCCACACACCCCGCGGCCTCCTGCCGCTCGGCCGCCCGCTCGCACCAGGCCCGCAGCGCCTCGATGCTGTCCAGGTGGTCCAGCAGGGGCCGCTGCTGGTCGAGCCTGGCGTCGGTCTGGAAGTCCACGACGGCCAGGACCAGGCCCCGCTTGTCGCCGAAGTAGTGGTAGATCTGCGACGCGCTGACACCGGCGGCCGCCTGGATGTCCGGGATGCTCGTGCCCCCGACACCGCGGTGGAACATCAGCTCCGCGGCGGCCTCGACGATGCGGTCACGGGTCCTGCGACCGGGCCTGGTGAGCCGGCGCTGCTCCGGCCCCTCGACGTATCGACACCCTGCTCCGCCAGTTGGCCGAAGGCGGCGCACCCGCACCGGAGAGCCGCACGGTCGCGGAGAACCGCGCAACGGCGAGCAGCCTGGCCGCCCTCGCGGGAGCACCTGAGCCGGTCGCCGGCGTGCACAGCACCGTGGCCACCGTCGACGGCCGGCGGGTCCCCCTCCGCATCTACACCCCTGCCGGCACCCCGGGCACCGGACCACTGCCCGTGACGCTCTTCTTCCACGGCGGCGGGTGGGTCCTCGGCGACCTGGACAGCCAGGACCACATAGCCCGCAGCACGGCCAACCGCTCCGGCACGATCGTGGTCTCCGTCGACTACCGGCTCGCGCCCGAACACCGCTTCCTAGCGGCGATCGAGGACGCCTACGCCGCCCTCACCTGGGTCGCGGCCCACGCCTCCGACTTCGGCGGCGACGGGCGGAGGATCGCGGTTTACGGCGAGAGCGCCGGCGGCAACCTCGCCGCCGTCCTCGCGCAGGAGGCCCGGCGGCGCGGCGGCCCGCGGATCACGCTGCAGGTGCTCGCCTACCCACCGGTCGACCGGTTCGACGACAGTCCCTCGATGTACGAGAACATCGCCGGACCGCTGCTCTCCCGCCCCTGGCTGGAATGGTTCTGGGGCCTCTACCTCGCCACCCCCGACGAGGGCGCCGACCCGCGCGTCTCCCCGGCACGCGCCGTCGACCTGACGGGGCTGCCTCCGGCCGTCGTCGTCACCGCCGAACACGATCCGCTGCGCGACCAGGGCGAGCGCTACGCCCGGCAGCTCGCCGCCGCCGGGGTACCGGTCACGCACCTCCCGGTGCCGGGAGCCACCCACGGGTTCCTCTCGTTCACCGGGTCGGTGCAGCTCTCCCGTGACGTCCTGGACCGGCTCGGCGTCGCCGTGGCGGCCGCCTTCGGGGACTGAGGGGTCCTTGCGCCCCGCCGGGTCCGTTCCCGGTGCGCGGTGAGCGGGCCGACCTAGGATGGCGAGATGTCTTTCCTGATCACGGGCGGCGCCGGCTACATCGGCGCCCACGTCGTACGCGCCATGGTCGAAGCCGGTGAACGCGTCGTCGTCCTCGACGACCTCTCCACAGGTGTGAGCGAGCGCGTCCCGGAGGGCGTCCCGCTGGTGACCGGCTCGACGCTGGACCGCGAGCTGCTGGAGCGGGTACTGGCCGAGCACGAGGTCGACCGGGTGGTGCACCTCGCGGCGAAGAAGCAGGTGGGCGAGTCGGTGGAGATGCCGCTGCACTACTACCGCGAGAACCTCGACGGCCTGCGGACGCTGTGGGAGGCGGTCGTCGCCGCCGGGGTGCGGCAGGTGGTCTTCTCCTCGTCCGCCGCCGTCTACGGCATGCCGGACGTCGACCTGGTCACCGAGGACACGCCGTGCGCACCGATGAGCCCCTACGGCGAGACGAAGCTCGCCGGCGAGTGGCTCACCCGCTCGGCGGGCCGGGCCCACGGCGTCAGCACCGCCTGCCTGCGCTACTTCAACGTGGCCGGCGCGGCCTCCCCGGAGATGGCGGACACCGGGGTGTTCAACCTGGTGCCGATGGTCTTCGAGAAGCTGACCGAGGGGCAGGCGCCGCGGATCTTCGGCGACGACTACGCCACCCCCGACGGCACCTGCGTGCGCGACTACATCCACGTCGCCGACCTCGCCCAGGCGCACCTGGCCGCGGCCCGCGCGCTGGCCGAGCCCGGCCCGGTGCGCCACCTCACCCTCAACATCGGGACGGGTGAGGGCGTCTCGGTGCGCGAGATGATCGACCTCATCCGCGAGGTCAGCGGCCACCGCGAGGTGGCGGCGGACGTCACGGACCGCCGCCCCGGTGACCCGGCCCGCGTGGTGGCCTCCGCCGAGCGGGCCCTGACGGAACTCGGCTGGAAGGCCCGCCACGACGTCCGCGACATGGTCGCCTCCGCCTGGCAGGGCTGGCTGCTGCACCACCCGCAGGCACGGCGCGACTGAGCACCCGCCGGACGCGGTCCCACCCACCGCCGCAAACGTCAACGGCCCCTGCCCAGTGGCGGTTGGGGCCGTTCTGCGGTATCTGCGGGGGCGCTGCGGGCGGTACCGTTCTGAGTGTCTAGGTCAGAACGGAGTTCGGTATGACCCACACTGACGAACCCACCCCAGACCCCTCCGTCGGCGCGCGCATCCGCCTCCTGCGCGATGCCCGCGGGATGACTCGACCAGTCCTGGCAGGACTCTGCGGACGCGGACCCGACTGGCTGAAGAAGATCGAGACCGGTGAGCGCCCGCTGCGGTCCCACACCCTCCTTCTCCGGCTCGCCGTGGCTCTTCAGGTCTCCGACCTGTCGGCCATCACCGGAGACACCACCGGCCCGGCTCAGCCGATCCCCACCGGGCGCCTCCCCCACCCCGGCATGCCCGCGGTGTGGAGCGCCGTCATGAGCCGCAGCCTGGCAACCGGCCGCACCGATACCGCACCGGACCCTGCCGCGCTCCAGGGCAGGGTGGACCAGACGTGGCGCCTCTGGCACTCCTCGCGGCGCAATCGCACCGAGGTCGCCGAGCTGCTGCCCGACCTCATCCGGGACGCCGAGACCGCCACCCGGACGCTGGACGGCGACCAGCGCCGTGCCGCGCTGGTGGCCCTGTCCGACGTCTACCGCCTCACCGGCCAGGCGACCGCCTATGTCGCCCCCGCCGAACTGGCCTGGGTCGTCGCCGACCGCGCACTGACTGCCGCCCAGGAGGCGGACCACCCGGCAGCCATCGCCGCCGCCGCGTGGAACATGGCCAACATCCTGCGGGAGACCTCCTACCCGGAGGCGGCGGTACAGGTGGTCACCGAGGCCGCCGACCTCATCCGCCCCCACCTGGAGGACGCCCCGGAGGACTGGCGGGGCATCTACGGCGCCCTCCAGCTCCACGCCGCCGTGACACACGCCCGTGACGGCCGCGACGGCGACGCCTGGCGCGCCTGGGACGCCGGCGATCACATCGCCAAGTCCCTCCCCGCCACGTACGTCCACCCCTCCACGGTGTTCGGCCGGGCCAACGTGGACTTCCACGCCGTGAGCGTCGCCACCGACCTGCGCAAGGCCGGAACCGCCCTGTCGCTCGCCGACGACATCGACCCCGACCTGATGCCCTCCCGGGAGCGCCGGTCCCGGCTGTGGGTGGACGTCGCCCGCGGGCACCTCCTCCGTGGCGACCGCACCGCAGCCCTCCACGTGATGAGCATGGCGCACGAGATCAGCGCGGAGACGGTCCGGTTCACCCCGTCGGCGCGCATGGCCACCACCGAGTTGTGGCGCAAGGCTCCGCGCGCGTTCCGGACTCAGGCGGCGCGTCTCGCCGAGGCGGTGGGCGTGACCGGCGCGTAGCGACAGCCAGGGCAAAGGGGACAACCTGTCCCCCCTGTCGCCTGACGTTCCCCTTACGGTCACGTCGACTGACGTCCCGTAAGGGGGACTCGCGATGGACTGTCCGGAGCTTCATGTGACACACCTGCACACGACCGACGCCACTACGGGGACCGGTGCCCTGCCCGTCGACGTCGAGACGATCAACGCCACCCTCGCGACCGCGCACAGCATGCGCCGTGGTCGCCTCTCGCCCGACGCCGTCGCCACCCTCCACCTCACCCTCCGCGGCCACCTGGCCGTCCTTCTCGACGCCGCCCGCGAGATCGCCGACGCCCTGCCCACCGGCTCCTTCGACCGGCACCGCATGGAGATCCACCTCCAGCGCCTCACCGCCCTGCATGTCCGGCCGATCGCCCGGAGCACCGGCGCCGCCTACTCCGACGTGCAGCAGCTCGTCCGGGGCTGCGACTGGCTCCTCGTCCACCTCGACCGGACGTGAGCCGGGTGGCCACGGGCCGGGACGGTACGGCGCCCGACGGCTGCGAGGTGTGCAGCGGCGACCAGGACGTACGGGAACTGTGGGAGCCGGGCGCCAGCGGTCCCGGGTGGACGCGGCGGGTGTGCGGCCCGTGTGCGGTGCTGCCCCTCGATCCCGCCACCGTCCCGGAGACCGTCCTGCGCGTCCTGACCCGTCACCGCTCGCGGTGAGCCCCCCTCCTGCTCCGCCCGGGTCGGGCCGGCCACAGCCCGCGCACCCGGGCGAGGCCCTTCTCACACACCTGGCGGAACGCCCGGGAGAGCGTCGGGGACCTGCGCGGACGCCCGGGAAGGGGGCCGCCGGTGTGACGGACCACTCCCCTATCCCACGCCGCGGACAGGCCGGCCCCCGGCGCCGCCCCTAGCCTGGCTGCTGACCCCGGCAGCCGACTGGGAGCCTCCCGTGTCCCTGACAACCGTCACGCAGTCCCTGACCCGCACCGTGCAGCGCGAGCCGTCCGCGGCGCCGCTGCCCCGCCGGCTCGACTCGCTGACCGGGCTGCGGTTCTTCGCGGCGCTCGCCGTCTTCGCCCACCACTTCACCGGCACCGGCGGCGACACCGGCCTCGGCCGCGCCCCGGCGCTCTTCCCGTACTCGATGGCCGGCGGGCACGGCGTCACCTTCTTCTTCGTCCTCTCCGGCTTCCTGCTGACCTGGGTGGCCCGCCCCTCGCAGCCGGTCGGGGCGTTCTACTGGCGACGCCTGGGGCGGATCCTCCCGGCGCATCTGGTCGCACTGGTGCCGGCCGTCTGCGTCTTCTACGTCCTGGGCCACCAGCCGTGGGACGCCACCGGGCTGCTCTCCTCCGTCTTCCTCCTCCAGCCCTGGTTCCCGCACCTGGACCCGGCCCTGCCCGGCAACCCGGTGACCTGGACCCTCGGCGTGGAGCTGTTCTTCTACGCCCTCTTCCCGCTGCTGCTGCGCGGGGCGCTGCGGCTGCGCACCCGGGTCCTGGCGGGGATCACGGCGCTCGGCCTGGCCGGGATGTGGGCGGTCAACTGGTGGGCGCACGTCTCCTTCAGCACGGACACCGAGGGCTGGGTGATGCGGCATCCGCTGGTGTACCTGCCGGAGTTCGCGCTGGGCATGGTCTGCGCGCTGGCAATCCGCCGCGGCCGGCGGTTCGCCGTCCACCCCGCGCTGCCGGTGTGCCTGCTCGCCCTCGTCACCTTCCTCTACTACCGCGGGCGTGAGGTGCTGGCACCCGCGGTGGTGGCGCAGACGGACTACCTGGCGCGTCCGGTGATGGCGGTGCTGGCGGCGCTCGTCGTCGTGGCCTTCGTCCACCGGGAGGTCTCGGGGCGGACCACCCTCGTGGCCGGCCGCGGGCTGGTGGCGCTGGGCACCTGGTCGTACTGCTTCTACCTGGTCCACCAGAGCGTCATCGACCTCGCCGAGCACCTGTGGGGGCGCATGCCGCCGGGGAACGGCGCGCTCGGGGTGCTGCTGGGCACGGCCGTGCTCGCGACGGTGCCGGCCTGGGCACTGTGGCGCTGGGTCGAGGAGCCGGCGGCCCGCTGGTGGAACGGGCGGATGCCGCGGGCCCTGCGGGACCGGGCGACGGCACGGTCCGGCACGGCACGGTCCGGCAAGGCACCGGCGACCGCTGCGGCCGGCGGGCATCCGGACCGCTGAGGAGCCCGGGACGGCCGGCCCGCGGGCCGGGGCTCAGCGCTCCAGGAAGGCGAACAGCTCCTCCCAGCGCCGGACGATCTCGTCCGTGGTGTAGCGGCGGATGTTCTCGCGCGCGGCCTCGCCCATCCGGTCCCGCAGGTCCCGGTCGGCCAGCAGCGTGGTCAGCCGCCGGGCCAGCTCGGTGGTGTTGCCGGGGGCCGCCAGCAGCCCGTCCTCCCCGTCGCGGACGATCTCCCGCACGCCCGGGGCGCAGTCGAAGGCGGCGCAGGGCACGGCCGCGGCCATCGCCTCCATCAGCGCCAGCGGGAAGCCCTCGCCGCGGGAGGACTGGACGAACACCGAGCCGCCGCGCAGCGCCCCCGGCACGTCCCCGGTGCGCCCGCACCACTCGACGCTGCCGTCGAGGCCGAGGCCGGTGCACTGCGCGCGCAGCGCCGCCTCGTCCTCCCCGTCGCCGTAGATCCGCAGCCGCCAGTCCGGGTGGCGGGGCGCCACCTCGGCCCAGGTGTCCAGGAGCATGTCGATGCCCTTCTGGTCGGTGAGCCGCCCCATGGACAGCACCACCTTCGCCTCCCGGCGCGAGGGCTCTGCGGGCAGGTGCGGCAGCGGGTTCGGCATGCAGGCGACGTTGTCCAAGCCCGCCCGGATCCAGCGGTCGGCGTCCTCGCGGGTCAACAGCAGCAGCCGGTCGACGTCGGCGTAGTGGCGCTTGACGCGGCCCCAGCGGGAGGTGGAGCGGGAGTAGTCGTAGGACTCGTGGCTCATGCCGATGACGGTCAGCCCGGCGGTGTCGGCCAGGGCGACCCACTCCATGGCCCACACCTGCGTCACGATGACCACCGCGCCGGGCCGGGCCTGCGCGAACAGCGCCGTGAGCCCGGCCGCCTGGTCGCGCACGGCCGCCTCGCGCTCCCGGCGGCGGTGGCGGCGGACCGGGTCCACCCGGCCGCGCAGCCCGCCGGCCGGCTCGGGGCGGGGCGGGCGGGTCCGGGTCAGCGTGAAGGTGGGGTAGGGCGGCGTCCCCCCGAGGTCCTGTGCCACCTCGGCGTCGGTCACCCCGATGACGCGGACCCGGTGGCCCCGCTCGGTGAACAGCCGCGCCATCTGGTGCGTCCAGGTCGTCACCCCGCCGAGTTCGTCGACGCTGTTGCCGACGAGGAAGACGTCGCGCACCGGGTCCGCGGTGGGGGCGGCGGCGGTCCGGGCCTGTGTGGCGGTCACCTGGCTCCTTGGGGGGTGAAGAAGGTGCTCACGACGGTGGCGGCGGCGTCACCGCGGTCGTACTCGCCGAACTCCGCGACGAAGCGGGCGCGCGCCTCGGCGTCCCGTTCCTCCGCGCCCTTGAGTTCGTCGACCGCCTGCCACAGCTCCTCCTCGGTGAAGGCCACCGGTCCCGGCGCCTTCTCCCGCAGGTCGAAGTAGGTGCCGCGGTCGGCCCCCGCGTACTCCTCCCAGTCGTGGACGTAGAAGACCATCGGCCGGTCCAGGAGGGCGTAGTCGAACATCACCGAGGAGTAGTCGGTGATCAGGGCGTCGGCGAGCAGCATCAGCGGCGCGACGTCGTGGTGGTCGGTGACGTCGACGACGCTGCCGGCCACCGACGGCGGCAGCACGACGTGGTTGAGGTAGTGCGAGCGGACGAGCAGGGTGTAGCGGTCCCCGAAGCGGCGTACGAACTCCTCGACGTCGAAGGGGAGTTCGAACTTGCGGACCTTGCCGGCGGGGGTGGCCCGGAAGGTCGGTGCGTAGAGCAGCACCGCGTGGTCCTCCGGCACGCCCAGCTGCCTGGCGAGCGCCCCGCGCTGCCGCACGCCGGAGGCTGCCTCGGCCTGCCGGGCGGCGACCAGCGCGTCGTTGCGGGGGTAGCCGCAGCGCAGCAGCACCTCCTCGCGCAGCCGGAACGCCCTTGCCAGGGTCCGCACGTCGTGCTCGGAGCGGACCAGGAAGTGGTCGAAGCGGTCCAGGACACGCTGGTAGGCCTCCCGGGACTCCCGGCCCCGCAGCCGGTGGCCGGGCTCGTCGAAGCCCATGCGCTTGAGGGCCGACCCGTGCCAGGTCTGGAGGTAGGTGGTTTCGGGGCGCTTGGTGAGCTTCAGCGGCATGCCCTGGTTGTCGATCCAGAACTCCGCCTGGGCAAGGGCCTTCAGGTGGCGCCAGCCCCAGCGCCGCACCAGCGTGGCGTCCTTGGGGAAGCCGACCGGTTCGGAGCCGGCGTAGGACCATACCGCCTCGAACTCCACGCCGCGGCGCCGCATCTCCTCGTAGATCGCACGGGGGCTGTCGCTGTACTGCTTGCCCAGGTGGCTCTCGAAGACGACGAGGCCGCGGCGGATCGGCAGCCGGCTGAACACCTCGTGGTAGGTGCGGATCTTCGTCTCACCGGAGTTCAGGCGCTTCTTCGCCCGCCGGGCCCGGCGCACCGCCTCCTTGGCCAGCCCCCCGGCGGGCCCGGCGATGACCGAGCGCACCGCGTCCGCCGAGCGGCGGGCCGCGGGCCCCTGCGCCACGAGGACGAAGGAGAGGTGTCCGCGGCTGGAGACGCCCGGCTCCACGCGGTCGGAGACCAGCCGGGTCAGCCGGGGCCGCACCCGCAGCAGCGCGGCGTCGTCGAGTTCACCGCCGGTGACGGAGAGGCGGGTGCGCAGCGGGACGCCGTCCACGTCGAGCAGCAGCCGCACGTCCCACACGGTGTCGATCACGCCGAGGGGGCGCAGCGACCGGGCGAGGTCCACCTCCGCCTCCCACTCCAGGCCGGTCCCGGCGCGGCGCAGGGAGGTGAGCGGGAAGCGGAAGGTCTGCAGGGAGCGGCGCCGGGCCCGGAACTCCAGCTGGCCCCGCACCCGTGCCTCGGGCGTGATGCGGCCGAGCGGGTTGACGATGCTGCCGGCCAGGTGGACGGTGCCGTGGCCGTCGTCGCGGTAGGCGGTGAGCTGGTTGCGCAGGAAGAGCTGGTGGAGCGGGCGGGTGTGGTAGCCGGCGTCGGTGACGTCGAGGATGCGGCGCCCCACGGGGTCGTCCAGGTGTTCCGCGCACCAGTAGATCCGGCCGTCGCGGGCCACCAGCGGCGAGGAGATCTTGGAGCGGTTGGTGAGGGTGTCGGCCGCCGGCAGCAGGTTGCGCCAGTCCTCCTTGGCCAGCAGGTAGGCGCAGACGGCCTGGATCGGCTGGGCCTCGGCGTAGGCGTCGGGGTGCAGCCCGGCCAGGTAGGGGCGGGCGAGTGCGGCGAACCTGTGGCGGTACTCGGCGTCCAGCAGCGGCAGGTCCCGCAGGTGCAGGACGAGGTCGTGCTTGAGGAACTTCACGTCCTTGTGGAAGCGCAGGTCGCTCAGGCCGTGGTCGGTCAGGAGCTGGTCGACCCGGCGGTGGATCTCCATGCGGTGGGCGAAGTTGGCGATCTCGTGGCGCCGGTTGCTGATCGACTTGGTGGCGGCCTTGTCGAAGACGTTCCAGAAGTAGACGTGGTTGGGGATGAGGGTGATGCGACGGGCGGCGACGTAGGCCTGCGCGGAGAAGAGCAGGTCCTCGTAGTGGATGCCGACGGGGAAGGTCAGCTCCCGCTCGATCAGGAAGTCGCGCCGGTAGCACTTGTTGGTCGACAGGGTGTCAAAGACGAGCAGGTCGGGCAGTTCGGCGACGGACTCCAGGGTCCGCGTCGCGGCGTACAGCCACGGGTACCACTCGACCCGCTTGCCGTGCCGGGAGTCGACGTGGACCCGCACGCACATGCCCGAGACGAGGTCGGCGCCGGTGTCCTCGGCCGCCGCGACCATGTTGCGGCAGGCGTTGCGCTCCAGGGTGTCGTCGCTGTCGAGGAACATCACGTACCGGCCGCGCGCCTGGCCCACCCCGAGGTTGCGGGGCGCGCCGCAGCCACCGCTGTTCTCCGGCAGCCGGAAGGCGCGGACCCGGTCGGGCCGGTCCGCGGCGAGTGCGCGGGCGACGTCCCAGGAGCCGTCGGTGCTGTGGTCGTCGACCACGACCACCTCGACGCCGCGGTGGGTCTGTTCGAGCACGGAGGCGACCGCGGCCGGCAGCCGTTCGGCGTCGTTGTAGACGATCACCACCACGGAGACGTCAGGTTCGTGCACCTTTTGCCCTCTTTCATGCGGTTATAGCGCCATACGCTACTCCCTACTTCTCGCTCCCCAGGGCAATGCGCGTGCCGCTGTGGGCCTCCCGGCGGAAGAGGACCACCTGCGGGGAGCCCCGGCCGCCCCGGCGGAGGTGACGGTGCGTGGCGCGGGCACCGCCCACCGCCCGGCGCGCCTGGCCGAAGTGCTGCGGTCGCTCCGAACGGCAGCGGGTGAGGCAGACGGGACGGTTGTGCATCCGAGAGGAAACGGTTCCGAAAACGTGTACGGAGTGACACCAGGTGATGGCAGCATGCTCCCTGCCGGACGCGCCCCTCCCCCGCGGAGCCGAGGCCGTCCCCTCACCATCCTCTTTGAGCCACCCACGGGGAGAACAGCTCGTGACCACACCGCCGCCACCTGCCGGCCCGGCACACCCCCAGCCCGGGTACGCCGCCCCGGCGCAGCCCCCGGCAGCCGCCCTCTTCCCCCCTGCCCCCGCCGCCCCCGGGCCGTACCCGGCAGCCCCCGGCCGGCCGGCACCGGGGCAGTTCTCCCCCTACGCCGCCCCGCAGGCGCCCGGCGGGCCCGGCCCGTACGCAGGTCCGCACCCGCCGGCCCACCCCGGCCCGCCGTACCCCGGGCAGGCCGGCCCGTACGCGGGTCCGCCCGTTCCCGGGCAGGGCGGGCCCCACGCGGGCCAGCAGTACTGGGGGCCGGCGCAGCAGCCCACCGGGTGCCGGATCTGCGGCGCACCCGAGACCAGCAGCTGGACGGTCCGCGGCCACCAGGGGCTGCTCGTCGTCATGCGCTTCGTGCACATCAAGGGGCCGCTCTGCCGGACCTGCGGCCGCGCCGCGGTGCGCTCCTACACCACCATGACGCTGTCGCTCGGGTGGTGGAGCCCCTTCTCGCTCTTCCTCTTCACGCCGCTGACGCTGCTGAACAACCTGGTGGCGTACCTGAAGTTCGGCGGGCTCCCGGCTGCGACCCCGGTACCGGGCCGGCAGCAGCTCGACGCGGGCAAGCCGGTCCTGCGGCGGCCCGCGGCCTACGTGGTGCTCGTCCCCCTGCTGTTCTTCACCTGGATGATCCTCCAGCCGATCCTGCTGCCCGACTGACCGGCGCCACCACCGGGCGGCGGCGCCGCACCCGCCGTCCGGCACCACCGGGCGCCACCTCGCCACCTCGCCCGCGCGGCGCCGGCGCTCCGGCCCGGCGACCTCAGGTCCGCCCGAGGGCCGTCGTGACCGCGCGGGAGAGGGCGTCCAGGTAGGCGGCAGAGGGCCTGTCCCTGGCCACGACCAGACGCCAGTAGAGCGGTCCGACCATCAGGTCCAGCGCCAGGCGCGCGTCGGCGTCCCCCGGGACCTCGCCCCGGGCGGCGGCCCGGCCCACCATCTCGGCGACCACGCCCTCCTGGCTGTCGTGCAGGGCCGAGCGGACCGCCTCGGCCATCTCGGGGTTGCGGCCGGCCTCGGCGAGCAGGTCGGGGATGATCTGCGTCGCCAGCGGGTGGCGCAGCGCGCGGGAGCCGATCTCCAGGAGCATGCGCACGTCGCCGCGGAGCGACCCGGTGTCCGGCACCGGCAGGCTCCCGGCCGCGAGCGCGGTCACCACGTCCAGGACCAGGTGGAGCTTGGAGCGCCAGCGGCGGTAGACGGCGGTCTTGCCGACCCCGGCGCGGCGCGCGATGCCCTCGATCGACATCCGGGCGAAGCCGACCGCGGCCAGCTCTTCGAAGACCGCCTCCCGAATGGCCTCGGTCTTCTCCTCCCGGAGTACCGCGGCCCCCGCCGGTGCCCTCTTGTACGCGCTGCCGTCCTTCGCCATGGATTTCAGCATAGCGTCACGACGAAACGGTTGCGTTGCGACGTACCGATCTCCTACTCTGCTGCTGACAGGACGACGATACGGTCCCGTTCCATCGTCGAGGAGCTGGAGGGAGGGCCCCGCCGTCGAGCAGTACCGCCGGAGGGGTGCCCGACGTGACGCGCCCTCGCCGAGGGCGTCCCCCGCGCCCCACGTCCACCTGCCGGGAGCCGGATTCACCTGCCCGAACAGCGGGTTTCCGCCTCACGCCGCCACGGGGCCCGGACGGCCGTCATACTCCTCACGCCGGCTGTCCCCAGCCCCCGCCCTCCGTCCCCCGCATCACGAAAGCGGCCACCCATGACCACCACCCTCTCCTCGCCCCCCAGCGCGGCGACACCGGCGGTCGGCGCCTCGCCCGACCCCGCCCTGGCGGCCCTCGCCGAACGCCACGGGCTGACGGTCAGCGGCGCCCGGCCGAGCCTGCCCGCCTACGTGCGGCAGCTCTGGGACCGCCGCCACTTCATCTCCTCCTTCGCCAGCGCCAAGCTCAGTGCGCAGTTCGCGCAGGCCAAGCTCGGCCAGCTGTGGCAGGTGATGACCCCGCTGCTCAACGCCCTCGTCTACTTCCTGATCTTCGGCCTGCTGCTGGGCACCAAGAGGGGCGTGCCGGACTACATCCCGTTCCTGGTGACGGGCGTGTTCGTCTTCACCTTCACGCAGTCCTCGGTGCTCGCCGGGACGCGGGCGATCTCCGGCAACCTCGGCCTGGTGCGGGCGCTGCACTTCCCCCGGGCCTGCCTGCCGATCTCGTTCTGCCTGATGCAGCTCCAGCAGCTGCTGTTCTCCATGGGCGTGCTGGTCGTCATCCTGGTCTGCTCCGGGATCTTCCCGGCCTTCTCCTGGCTGCTGGTGATCCCGGCGCTGCTGACGCAGTTCGCCTTCAACACCGGGCTCGCCCTGGTCATGGCCCGGCTCGGCAGCAAGACCCCCGACCTCGCCCAGCTCATGCCGTTCATCCTGCGCACCTGGATGTACACCTCGGGCGTGATGTACAGCCTGAGCAACATCACCCGCGGCAAGCACATCCCCGGCTTCGTGCAGTTCCTCCTGGACGTCAACCCGGCGGCCGTCTACATCGACCTGATGCGGTTCGCGCTCATCGACAGCTTCCACCACTCGCAGCTGCCGCCCCACGTCTGGGCCCTCGCCGTGGGCTGGGCCGTGGTCGCCGGCCTCGCCGGCTTCGTCTACTTCTGGAAGGCCGAGGAGGCATACGGTCGTGGCTGAGACCACCGCTCCCCCCACCGCCGCCGGCACCGCGCCGGCAGCCGTTCCCGCCCAGGCCGGGCCGCTGCCCGCCTCCGGCGCCGGCACCGTCGAGGCGCCCCCCACCGTCATCGCCGACGGGGTCCACATCATCTACAAGGTCCACGGCACCACCAGTGGCCGCGGCAGCGCGACCTCGGCGCTCAGCCGCATCATGCGGCGCGGCGCCTCCGCCGGGACCCGCGAGGTCCACGCGGTGCGCGGCGTCAGCTTCGTCGCCCGCCAGGGCGAGGCCATCGGCCTCATCGGCTCCAACGGCTCGGGCAAGTCCACGCTGCTGCGGGCCATCGCCGGCCTGCTGCCCCCGGCGCACGGCAGGGTCTACACCAACGGCCAGCCCTCCCTGCTGGGCGTCAACGCGGCCCTGATGAACGACCTGACCGGTGAGAAGAACGTCCTGCTGGGCGGCCTGGCGATGGGCATGTCCCGGGAGGAGGTGCGCGAGCGCTACGACGGCATCGTCGACTTCTCCGGCATCAACGAGAAGGGCGACTTCATCTCCCTGCCGATGCGGACCTACTCCTCCGGCATGGCCGCCCGGCTCCGGTTCTCCATCGCCGCCGCCAAGAACCACGACGTCCTCATGATCGACGAGGCGCTGGCCACCGGCGACCGCAAGTTCCAGAAGCGCTCCGAGGCCCGCATCCGGGAGCTGCGCAAGGAGGCCGGCTGCGTCTTCCTCGTCAGCCACAACAACAAGTCGATCCGCGACACCTGCGAGCGGACGCTGTGGCTGGAGAAGGGTGAACTGCGCATGGACGGGCCCACCGAGGACGTCCTGAAGGAGTACGAGGCGTTCACCAAGAAGTAGCCGGGAGGCTTCCGGGACGGCGGCGGGGCCGGACACCACAGCTGTGGTGTCCGGCCCCGCCGCTTCGTGCTCCCGCCGCTTCGTGCTCCCGCCGTCCCGGCCCCGCCGCTGCGGACGGGGCCGGGACGGTGCGTCAGCCGTGGGCGCGCAGCAGCGTGCGCATGGTGCGCATGGCCACCGACAGGTTCGCCAGGTCGAAGGAGTCCGAGTTGTGGATCTCCTCCAGCGTGGCGCGGGCGCGGCCCAGCAACGCCGTGTTGCGCTCCTCCCACTCCCGGAACCGCTCCTCCGGCGTGGAGGTGCCGTCGCCGGCCGTCAGCACGTCGCGGGTGAGAGCGGCGTGGGCCGCGAAGAGGTCCTCACGGATCGCGGCGCGGGCCATCGACTGCCAGCGGTCCTCGCGCGGCAGCTCCAGGACGCGGTCCAGCAGCTGGTTGATGCGCAGCCGGTCCCCGAGGTCGTAGTAGACCTCGGCGACGTCCAGCGGCTCCTTGCCGGTGCGGTCGGCGATCGCGACGATGTCGAGCGCCGGGAAGACCGAGGAGAAGCTGGCGACCCGGGTGGCCAGCGCGTCGGGCACCCCCGCCGAGGCCAGCTCGTCGTGGATCCGCTCGAACCACGCCAGGTCCGAGCCGCGGACCAGCTTGGGCAGCGCCGCCCAGACCTCGGCGACCCGCTCCCCGAAGAACTCCACGGTCTGCGTGAGGTCCACCGGCTGCGGGCGGTTGGCCAGCAGCCAGCGGGTGCCGCGCTCGACCAGGCGCCGCGAGTGCAGCCGCACCCTGGTCTGGACGTCGGCCGGCACCACGTTGTCCAGCGCCTCCACCTCGTCCCAGACCTGGCCGAGGCCGAAGATGGCGCGGGCCGCGGTGTGGGCGCGCACCACCTCCTCCAGCGAGGCGCCGGTCTCCTCCCGCATGCGGTGCAGGAAGCTCGTCCCGCCGGTGTTGACGGTGTCGTTGACCAGGACGGTGGTGATGATCTCCCGGCGCAGCGCGTGCCCGTCGATCCGGTCGCCGAACCGCTCCCGCAGCGCGCTGGGGAAGTAGGCGTGCAGCAGCGACTGGAGGTAGGGGTCGTCCGGGAGCGAGGTGCGGATCAGGTCGTCGGCGACCGTGATCTTGGTGTAGGCCAGCAGCACGGCCGTCTCCGGCTGGGTCAGGCCCCGACCGCTGTTGAGCCGCTCCTTGATCTGCCGGTCGCTCGGCATGAACTCCAGGCCCCGGTCCAGGTGGCCGTCGCGCTCCAGGCGGCGGATGGCGCGGGACTGGGCGTGCAGCATGGAGGAGGACTGCGCCAGCGCCAGGGCCAGCGCGGTGTTCTGCGCGTAGTTGTTGCGCAGGACCAGCGAGCCGACCTCCTCGGTCATCTCCGCCAGCAGGGCGTTGCGCTGCTTGAGCGTCAGGTCCCCGTCGGCGACGACCGCGTTGAGGAGGATCTTGATGTTCACCTCGTGGTCGGAGGTGTCCACCCCGGCGCTGTTGTCGATGGCGTCGGTGTTGACCTTCCCGCCGGCGTGGGCGAACTCGATGCGGCCGAGCTGGGTCAGGCCCAGGTTGCCGCCCTCGCCGACGACCTTGACGCGCAGGTCGGCGCCGTCCACCCGGATCGCGTCGTTGGACTTGTCGCCGACGTCGGCGTGGGACTCGGCGGAGGACTTGACGTAGGTGCCGATGCCGCCGTTCCACAGCAGGTCCACCGGGCTCTTCAGGATCGCCCGCATCAGCTCGGCCGGCGTCAGCTTGGCGACGCCCGCGTCGATGCCCAGCGCGGCCCGCACCTGCGCGGTGATCGGGATGGACTTGGCGGTACGCGGGTGGACGCCGCCGCCGGCCGAGATCAGGCCGGTGTCGTAGTCGGCCCACGAGGAGCGCGGCAGCTCGAAGAGGCGGCGCCGCTCGGCGTAGGAGGTCGCCGCGTCCGGGTCGGGGTCGAGGAAGATGTGGCGGTGGTCGAAGGCGGCCACCAGGCGGATGTGCTCGCTCAGCAGCATGCCGTTGCCGAACACGTCACCCGACATGTCACCGACGCCGACGACCGTGAAGTCCTGCGACTGCGTGTCGTGGCCCAGCTCGCGGAAGTGGCGCTCCACCGACTCCCAGGCGCCGCGGGCGGTGATGCCCATGCCCTTGTGGTCGTAGCCCGCCGAGCCGCCGGAGGCGAACGCGTCACCGAGCCAGAAGCCGTAGTCCTGCGCGACCTCGTTGGCGATGTCGGAGAAGGTGGCGGTGCCCTTGTCGGCGGCGACGACGAGGTAGGTGTCGTCCTCGTCGTGCCGGACGACCTCCTCGGGGTGGACGACCTCGCCGCCCACCAGGTTGTCGGTGATGTCCAGCAGACCGGAGATGAAGGTGCGGTAGCAGGCGATGCCCTCGGCCAGCCACGCGTCGCGGTCGGCGGCCGGGTCGGGGAGCTGCTTGCCGACGAAGCCGCCCTTGGCGCCCACCGGCACGATGACGGTGTTCTTCACCATCTGTGCCTTGACCAGGCCCAGGATCTCGGTGCGGAAGTCCTCCCGCCGGTCCGACCAGCGCAGCCCGCCGCGGGCCACCTTGCCGAACCGCAGGTGGACGCCCTCCACGCGCGGCGAGTACACCCAGATCTCGTACGCCGGGCGCGGCGCCGGCAGGTCCGGGATGGCCTGCGGGTCGAGCTTGAGCGAGAGGTAGGTGTGCGGCTCGCCGTGGCTGTCGTGCTGGAAGTGGTTGGTGCGCAGCGTCGCCTTGATGACGGTGAGGAAGGCGCGCAGGATGCGGTCCTCGTCGAGGGAGGCGACCTGGTCCAGTGCGCCGTCCAGCTCCTCCAGCAGCCCGTCCACCAGTTCGCGTCCGGCGCGCTGCCGCAGCGGCGAGAGGCGCGCCTCGAAGAGGTTGACCAGCAGCCGCGTGGTGTGGACGTTGTGGGCGAGGGTGTCCTCCATGTATGTCTGGGAGAACGTCGACCCCGCCTGCCGCAGGTACTTGGCGTAGGCGCGCAGCACCATGGCCTGCCGCCAGTCCAGACCGGCCCGCAGCACCAGCTTGTTGAAGTTGTCGCTCTCGGCGCGACCCGTCCACACCGCCCGGAAGGCGTCCTGGAAGCGCTCGCGCGCGTCGTCGCCGCTGACCCACTCCGGCACCCGCAGCCCGAAGTCGTAGATCCACGCGGACCCGCCGTCGGCGCAGCGCAGTTCGTAGGGCCGCTCGTCGACGACCTCGACGCCCAGCCGGTTCAGCAGCGGCAGGACCACCGAGAGGGAGACGGGCTCACCGGTGCGGTACATCTTGAAGCGGCGCTCGGTGGGGCCGGCGCCCACCGGCTGGTACAGGTTGACGGCGAAGTCCTGCGGGCCGCCGTCGCCGGTGAGCTTCTCCAGGTTCTGCAGGTCGGCGACGGCCGAACGCGGCGAGTGGTCGGCCTTGTACCCCTCGGGCCAGGAGTGCTGGTAGCGGCGGGAGAGCTCGGCGGCGCGCTCCTCACCGACCTCGGCGACCAGTGCCTCGGCGAACCCGTCGGCCCAGGAGCGGGTGGCCTCCACCAGCCGCGCCTCGATGCGGTCGGCGTCCTCGTCGGTGATCTCGGCCAGCGCGGCACCCGGCTCGACGCGCACCACGAAGTGCAGCCGGGAGAGGACCGACTCGGTGTTCCAGGCGGTGAAGTCGACGCTGGTACCGCCGAGTTCCTGCTTGAGGATGTCGATCAGGCGCAGCCGCACCCCGGTGGTGTAGCGGTCGCGCGGCAGGTAGACCAGCGCCGAGTAGTAACGGCCGTACTCGTCCTGCCGCAGGTACAGCCGCAGCCGGCGGCGCTCCTGGAGGTAGAGGACGCTGGTGACGATGGAGCGCAGCTCCTCCGAGCCGGTCTGGAACAGCTCGTCGCGCGGGTAGGTCTCCAGGATCTGGAGCAGGTCGCGGCCGTCGTGGCTCTCGGGCGAGAAGCCGGCGCCCTCCAGCACCTCGGCGACCTTGCGGCGCACCACCGGAACCCGCTGCACCGACTCGGTGTACGCGGAGGAGGAGAACAGGCCGAGGAAGCGGCGCTCGCCGACGACCTCACCGTTCTCGTCGAACTTTTTGACCCCGACGTAGTCGAGGTAGGAGGGCCGGTGCACGGTGGCTCGGCTGTTGGCCTTGGTGAGGATCAGCAGCCGGTGCTCGCGCGCCTTGGCGCGGGCGTCCTGCGGCAGCCGGCTGAAGGAGGCGGAGTCCTCGGTGCCCGCGTCTCCCGAGCGCGTCAGCCCGGACAGGCCCGCGTGCTCGTCGGGGGCGCCGTGCGGCGAGGGGTCGGCGCGCAGGATGCCCAGGCCCGTGCCGGGCACCGCGCACAGGACGTCCTCGGTGCTGCCGTCCTCGGCGGTGTGGGAGCGCAGCGTGTACTCGCGGTAGCCGAGGAAGGTGAAGCGGTCGTCGGCGAGCCAGTGCAGCAGCTCGCGCGCCTCGGCGACCTCCTCCTCGCGCAGGTCGGCGACGTCGGGGCCGCCGGCGAACTCCTGCGGCAGCTCCTCGGCGACGCGCACGGCCGTGGCCCGCATCTTCTCCCAGTCCTCGACGGCCTCACGGACGTCGGTGAGCACCCGCTGGAGGTCGGCGGTGATCTGCTTGAGGTCCTCGCGGTCGGTCTCGCGGTCGATCTCGACGTGGATCCAGCTCTCCACCAGGGCGTCGTGCGGCAGGTCGGCGTCGCGGGCACCGCGCCGGGTGTCGGCGTGGACCTCGGGGCCCTCGTCGATGATCTCCACGAGCCGGCCGGTGACGTCCCGGCGCACGACGATCTGCGGGTGGATCACGACGTGGATGCCGCGGCCCTGCCGGGACAGCTCGTTGGTGACGGAGTCCACCAGGAAGGGCATGTCGTCGGTGACCACCTCGACGACGGAGTGGCTGCACGTCCAGCCGTTCTCCTCCACGGTCGGGGTGTGGACCCGCACGCTGGCGGTGCCCTGCGGGCGGTTCTGCCCGAGGCGGTAGTGGGAGAGCGCCGCCCCCAGGACGTCGTCCGGGTCCCGTCCGGCCACGTCCTCCGGGGCGGTGTGCAGGTAGTAGCGCTGGAGGTATCCGGTGAGCGCGTCCGGGGCGAGTCCCGCCCCGGACACCTGCCCCGCGGCAGGTGTGCTGTCAGCGACCTGCGCCGCCCGGTTGAGCAGCTCGGTCTTGGCTTCGTCCAGCTTGGTCTGCATGTCCTCTGGCTCCTGTCGCGCGCCGTTGCGTGACGTCGTGGAAAAAGGTGACGGGTGCGGTGGGTGCCGCAAAAGCCGTGGGTGTCGTTCGACGTCGCGCCGTGCGGCGCACCCGTGTCGTGCACGGGAGAATTCCGGTCGGGTACGACGCTATGGGGAGCGACGGGCGGACCGGGCCGAATTGGGCGGGAATTGACGAACCCGACACCTGGCTGAAAAGGGATGGATCAGCGTACGCCCGGTCACCTTCGTACCTCGGGCGCAGAGCAGGGTAGGGAGCACCCCCGCGACATATCGCGCTGATCACGGGTAAAGGCTATCGCTCCGAGGACGCTTCCGGGACGGGAGAGCGGCGCCGTTCCGGAAGGGTGGTGGACGTCACGGCCAAACGGCCGTGCGCCGACGGCACAGCCGTGACCTGCGTCACCCGTGCCACCTGCCTCCCGCGGCGGCGGACCGCGGGTGCGGGCGCGAGGACGGGCGCAGCGTCAGCTCGCGAGCTCCAGGGCGAGGGCCACCGCCTCGTCGAGGGTGTCCACCACGGGCACGCCGCCCCGGGCGAGGCTGCGCCGGCTCTGGCTTCCGCCGGTGTGCAGGACGGCGTGGGCCCCGGCCTCGCGGGCGGCGACCGCGTCGTCCAGCACGTCCCCGACGACCACCGTCCGCTCCGGTGCGACACCGTCCAGGGCACGCAGGTGGCGGACCAGGTGGGCGGCCTTGCTGCCGCCGGAGGGCCCTCGCCGGCCGTCGACCCGGACGAACCGCTCGGCTATGCCGAAGCCGGTGACCAGCGGCACCAGCTGCTCGTGGCCCGCCATGCTCAGCAGGGACTGGGTCCGGCCCGCGCTCTGCCACCCCTCCAGAAGCACCTCGGCACCGTCCGCCAGCCGGCAGGCCGCGAGGCGTTCGGTGTAGTGGCGGTGGAAGGTGTCGTCCATCACCAGCCACTCCTCCTGCGAGGGCACCCGCCCCAGCAGCCGCTCGTAGAACCGCGGTATGGGCACGCAGTAGGTGTCGCGGTAGCGCTCCAGCGTGAGGGGGGCCAGCCCCAGCTCGGCGAAGGCCGCGTTGGTGGCGGCGACGACAGCCTCGGTGTCGTGCAGCAGCGTGCCGTTCCAGTCCCAGACCAGGTGCGGCGTCGAGTGGTTCCCCATACCCCCACACGGTAGCGGCGGGCACCGACAACGCGCCCCGGGCTGCCGGTGTGCGGGCCGGAGCGCCCGGTGCGGCGCGCGCTCCCGCAGCACGGCGGGCGCCGCCCGCCGTCCGGACGGGGGGGTCAGCCGATGAGGTGCTCGATCTCCTGGACGCCGTACCAGAGCAGTTCGTGGTCCTCGGCCCCGTCCACGGTGAACTGGGCGTCGTCGTCCCCCAGATCGGCGGCGCCCAGGGCCGCCGCCGCCGCGGCGACGTCCGGCTCGGCGTCCTCCCCGTCGACGTGGACGGCTGCCGCACGGGTCAGCGGCACGGCCTGGGCGATGCGGACCTCGCCGAGCGAGGAGGGGTCCAGCCCGCGGTCGGGGTCGGTGGCCGCCAGGGCGTCGGGGACGTCCAGGGCCACGACCACGCGGCGGCGCGGGGCCTTCGGGTCGGCGGCGAGCCGGCGCAGCGAGCCCTGCCCTGCCCGGTTGAGGGCGGCGTACTCCAACTCCTCGATGTCGTCGGAGACGTACCACTCGCGCAGCGCCGGCGTCACCGCGAAGGCGTACAGCGGGCCGGGTCCCAGCTCCCCGGCGGCGTGCGCCTCGGCCAGGGCCGGCAGGGTCAGGGGGACGTACACGCGCATGGCTGCCGCTTTCGCTGACGATCGGGACTGGATCAGCCAGCATACGGCGCCTCTCCCCGACCGCGCCCGGGGGACGCTCACCCCGGCCTCCCCGTGCGGCGGCGGCCTGCACCGGGTCAGCATCCACGCCGGCACCACCCGGATAGGGGAAACCGGGGCCGCCGCGGCACGGCCCCGCCCCTCGTTGCCGCCGCGTCCCCGGACCGGTAGAAGTCTGGCCAACACAGAGCTACCGACCAGTAAGAACCGGTTGCGCAAGGGGAGACCTCACGATGACCAGCACGCTGACCCGCCACCCCGCCGTCCCACCGCACCCCACCCAGGCCCCGTCCGCCCCGGCCCCACCCACCGGGGCACCCCACCCGGCCGACGCACCCGGACCAGCCGACACGACCCACCCGGCCGACGCGCCCCCTCCGGCGCCCCGAGCCACCGGCACCGCCACGGCCCCCTCCGTCCCGCAGCCCCGCACCCCCGCGTCTGCCGCGGTGGACGCCCGCACCGCGGCCGGCGCGGTGCCACCACCGCCACCCGCCCCGGCGGCCGGACACCGCGCTCCGGCCGGCAGGGCCCTGGCCACCGCTGCCCGGCGCAGCGCCCGGCCCGGCGGCCCGGGGCGCAGCGGTCCCTCGGGCAGGGCGGGCACCGCTCCGGCCGTCCGCCGCGACGGGCGCCGCCCCGCCCCCGCCCCGTGCCACCCGCGGCAGCCCTGCCCGCCGCACCGCGCACGGGCGCCCCATCACTGGTTCGCGGAACAGCTCGTGCTCACCCTCAGCGGCCGGCAGCCCGTCCACACCTTGATGCGTCACGCCCTGCCCGAGGCCTACGACCAGCTGGCCGAGCTGGCCCCCGCCGCGCCGCTGCGCCCCGCGCTGCGCCGGGCCCCGCAGCCCGTCGTCCGGGAGTGCGGCCTGTTCCGGCCGCGGGCCGACGTCATCGAGGCGTTCGCCCGCGTCGCGTGCGGCGACCGGGTACGCGCGCTCGCCTTCCGGCTGGAGCGGCCCGCCCCCGGCCGCTGGCGGTGCGCCGCCCTGGCCCTGGACGGCCTTGCGCCCGCCCCGGGGCGCTGGTGAGGCGCCCGCAGCGGCACGGACCGGGGTGGGTGGCGCGGGGAACGGCGAAGGGCGCCGCCACGAGCTGTGGCGGCGCCCGACGCGGCACCTGCGGAGGCCCGGGGCACCGCAGCGCCCCGGCCCCCGGACGGCTACTTCTTGCGGCGACGGCCGCCCTTCTGCTGCGCCTTGCGCCGCTCGGCCCGGGTCATGCCGTCGGACTCGGAGCGGGTCTGGGCGACCGGCGTCTCCTCGCTGCTGAAGTCGCCCTCGACGACACCGCCCTCGCCGTCCACCGTGGGCGCGGAGAAGTGCAGGTGCGCCGGGCGCTGCGGGGCCTGGAGGCCCTTGGCGTGGATCTCGGGACGCGCGGCGCCGGCGGGAACGGCCTCCGGCTCCTCCGCCTCGGCCTCCGCCGGCTCCTGGACCGGCACCTCCTCGACGTGCTGCTCGACCTGGACCTCCAGGTTGAACAGGTAGCCGACGGACTCCTCCTTGATGCCCTCCATCATGGCGGTGAACATGTCGAAGCCCTCGCGCTGGTACTCCACCAGCGGGTCCTTCTGGGCCATCGCGCGCAGGCCGATGCCCTCCTGGAGGTAGTCCATCTCGTAGAGGTGCTCACGCCACTTGCGGTCCAGGACGGACAGCACGACGCGGCGCTCCAGCTCCCGCATGATGTCGGAGCCGAGTTCCTCCTCGCGCTTGGCGTACTGCTCGTGGATGTCCTCCTTGATGGCGTCCGCGATGAACTCGGAGGTGAGTCCGGCGCGGTCGCCCACCGCCTCCTCCAGCTCCTCGACGGTGGCGTGGACCGGGTAGAGCTGCCGGAAGGCGCTCCACAGCCGCTCCAGGTCCCACTCCTCGGCGAAGCCCTCGACCGTCTCGGCCTGCACGTAGGCGTCGATGGTGTCGTCCATGAAGTGGGCGATCTGCTCCTGCAGGTCCTCGCCCTCCAGCACCCGGCGGCGCTCGCCGTAGATGACCTCGCGCTGCCGGTTGAGCACCTCGTCGTACTTCAGGACGTTCTTGCGCGTCTCGAAGTTCTGCTGCTCGACCTGCGCCTGCGCGGAGGCGATGGCGCGGGTGACCATCTTGTTCTCGATCGGCACGTCGTCGGGGACGTTGGCCATCGACATCACGCGCTCGACCATCTGCGCCTTGAACAGCCGCATGAGGTCGTCGCCGAGCGAGAGGTAGAAGCGGGACTCGCCGGGGTCGCCCTGACGGCCGGAACGACCGCGCAGCTGGTTGTCGATACGCCGCGACTCGTGGCGCTCGGTGCCCAGCACGTAGAGGCCGCCGAGCTCCTTGACCTCCTCGAACTCGGCCTTGACCGCCGCCTCGGCGCGCTCCAGCGCCGCCGGCAGGGCCGCCGCCCACTCCTCGACGTGCTCGACCGGGTCCAGCCCCTGCTGCCGCAGCTCCGCCTCGGCGAGGTCGTCGGGGTTGCCGCCCAGCTTGATGTCGGTACCGCGGCCGGCCATGTTGGTCGCCACGGTGACGGCGCCCTTGCGGCCCGCCTGGGCGACGATCGCCGCCTCCCGCTCGTGGTGCTTGGCGTTGAGCACCTCGTGCTGCACACCGCGCCGGTTGAGCTGCTGGGAGAGGTACTCCGACTTCTCCACGGAGGTGGTGCCGACCAGGATCGGCTGCCCCTTCTCGTGCTTCTCGGCGATGTCCTCGACCACCGCGTCGAACTTGGCCGTCTCGGTGCGGTAGATGAGGTCGGCCTGGTCGATGCGGACCATCGGCCGGTTCGTCGGGATCGGGACGACGCCGAGCTTGTACGTCTGGTGGAACTCCGCGGCCTCGGTCATGGCCGTACCGGTCATGCCGGAGAGCTTGTTGTACAGACGGAAGAAGTTCTGGAGGGTGATGGTGGCGAGCGTCTGGTTCTCGTCCTTGATCTCCACCCCCTCCTTCGCCTCGATGGCCTGGTGCATGCCCTCGTTGTAGCGGCGGCCGGCGAGGATACGGCCGGTGTGCTCGTCGACGATCATGACCTCGCCGTCGATGACGACGTAGTCCTTGTCGAGCTTGAAGAGTTCCTTCGCCTTGATGGCGTTGTTGAGGTAACCGACCAGCGGGGTGTTGACCGACTCGTAGAGGTTGTCGATGCCCAGCCAGTTCTCGACCTTCGTGACACCCGACTCGTGGATGCCGACGGTCCGCTTCTTCTCGTCGACGTCGTAGTCGCCGGTCTCCTCGATGCCGCGCTGCGGGTTGCCGGCCTCGCCCTTCTTCAGGCGCTGGACCAGCTTGGCGAAGTCGCCGTACCACTTCGTCGCGGAGTCGGCCGGGCCGGAGATGATCAGCGGGGTGCGGGCCTCGTCGACCAGGATGGAGTCGACCTCGTCGACCACCGCGAAGTTGTGGCCGCGCTGCACCAGCTCGTCCTTCGACCACGCCATGTTGTCGCGCAGGTAGTCGAAGCCGAACTCGTTGTTGGTGCCGTAGGTGATGTCGCAGGCGTACTGCTCCCGGCGCTCCGCCGGGTTCATGTTGGAGAGGATGCAGCCCACCGACAGCCCGAGGAAGCGGTGGACGCGGCCCATCAGCTCCGAGTCGCGCTCGGCCAGGTAGTCGTTGACGGTGATGATGTGGACGCCGTCGCCGGAGAGGCCGTTGAGGTACGCCGGCAGCGTCGAGACCAGGGTCTTGCCCTCACCGGTCTTCATCTCGGCGACGTAGCCGAAGTGCATGGCGGCGCCGCCCATCAACTGGACGTCGTAGTGGCGCTGCCCGAGGACCCGCTTGGCGGCCTCCCGGACGGTCGCGAACGCCTCGGGCATCAGGTCGTCCAGGCTCTCGCCGTCCGCGTAGCGCTGCTTGTACTCGTCGGTCAGCGCGCGCAGCTCTGCGTCGGAGAGGCTGACGAAGTCCTCTTCGATGGAGTTGACCTGGCCCGCGATGCGGTGCAGCTTGCGCAGGATCTTTCCTTCGCCTGCACGCATGATCTTCGTCAAGACGGACACTTGGGCTGGTCTCCTCCGCCGGTCGGGCCTGGCACTGTCGTCCCCCGCCGGACGGGCCGGGGAGGGTGCGCGGGCGCGGCATGTCGCTGGGGCAGGCCCCGCCGCAACGGCCATCGTAAGGGAGGACACGGTCCGCCCGGGAGGTTGCGGCCCTCGGGATGGCGCTTCGTTCCGAGACAAGTCCCACGCCGCCGCCCCCCGCACCCGCGGAACCGGGCGGCGCCCACCGGGATCGGTGAGCGACCGGCTGCGTTCCACCCCTCCCTCCAACGTATGACGCCGCCCGAAGGTGCCGGTCCGCCCGGAAATACGGTGCGGACCGCCGGAAACGGCGGCAGACTCCGGTCATGGAGCCCACGCGACTCGTCACCGACCGCCTGCTGCTGCGCCCCTTCGGGCTCTCGGACGTCCCCGCGGTGCACGCCGCCTGCCAGGACCCGCTCATCCCGCGCTGGACGGTGGTTCCCTCGCCCTACAGCCTGAGGGACGCCGAGGAGTTCGTCACCGAGCACTCCGCCCGGGGCTGGGAGCGGGACGAGACCTACAACTTCGCCGTGACCGACCGCGCCGACGGCTCGCTGGTGGGCGCCATGGGCCTGGTGCACCTCGAACACCTGGCCGCACCCGTCCGCCAGGCCGAGCTGGGCTACTGGACGGCCGCACCGTACCGCCGGCGGGGCATGACCGCGGAGGCCGCCACCGCCGTCGTGCGGTGGGCCTTCACGGAGCTGGGCGTCGAGCGGCTGGAGTGGTGCGCCGAGGCCGGGAACGAGGCGTCCCGCGCGGTCGCGCTGAAGGTCGGCTTCCGGATGGAGGGCACGGCCCGCGCCCAGTACCCCCGCGGCGGCACCCGCCGCGACGCCTGGCGCGGCTCCCTGCTCCCCGGCGACCTCGGCCTGACCGGCGGCGCCCCGTACCTGCCCTACCGGGAGGGGGAGCCGGTGGAGTCCTCACCGCGCTGAGCCGGGGCGGGTCCTCGTTCCCCGGCAGGCGCGGCCGTCACCGGAGGCGGGGCTGTCCGGACGCGGCGCCGAGCAACCGCGTCCGCGCAGCAGCCGGCCGCCCCGGGGCGCCGGGCGGTCCGCCGGCCGGGCGTCTCAGTAGTCGAGCAGCATGATCGCCGCCGAGCCGGAGGCCGCCGCGGCGGTGAAGAAGCCGACCAGCACCGCGTAGTGCTCCTCCAGGTAGGCGAGCTCGCCCTTCCCGGGGGGCTGCCAGACACCGGGGTAGACGTCCTCCTCGGTCATCCGCTGCGGGTCGTAGTGACGGGCCAGCCGCTCGAACGGCAGATCGCCCAGCCGCTTCGCCGCCCCCTGCACCCGGTCGGCCGTCCAACCGCTGAACCGGCCGTCCTCGCTGATCAGCTCGCCGTCGCGCAACAGGTCGACCCCCGCGGCTGCGGCGTTGAGCAGGAACTCCAGTCCCGCCCACGCCTTCTCCAGGCCGCCGTCCGGCTCGTCCGCGCCGCGCTCATGGCGGCGTTCGAGGAACACCTCGGCGCGGGCCGGGTCCTTCTCCGCCTCCTCCAACTCCTGCGGCGTCACGCGGATGAAGGAGAGATACATGCCCATGCGGGAGCCCCCGGTCGACGTCGGCCTCGGTCGGCGACCGAGTGTTCCACACCGCCCGGGCCGCAGCGCCCCCGGCCGTGGGGTACCGGCGCGCCCTCGGCGCCCAACCCCCCTGGTCGGCAAGCACCTTGTCCGCCGGGGCGACGGGCCCGGCAGTGCGGCCGGTGGGCGGGGCGCGGCCCGGCCGTTGTCAGTGCCCGCCCCTACGCTGTGCGCCATGACAGCCGTGCCGTCGCCCTCACCCGTCACCTCCCTCTCCGCCGACGAGGCGCGCCGCCTGGCGCTGCGGGCCCAGGGCCTGCTCGGCGCCCCCGACCGCCGCGCCGGCGTGCGGGGCCTGCTGCGCCACCTGGGTGCGGTGCAGCTCGACACCATCTCGGTGCTCGCCCGCTCCCACGAGCTGGTGCCCTACGCCCGGCTCGGCGCGGTGGGGCGGCAGGCGGTCGAGGCGGCGTACTGGTCGGGCGGGCACAGCTTCGAGTACTGGTCGCACGCCGCCTGTGTGCTGCCGATCGAGGAGTGGCCGCTGTTCGCCTTCCGCCGCCGGGCGGCCCGGGCCAAGGGCTACCGCTGGCACCGGATGTCCGACGCCGAGCGTTCCTGCGCCGCCGTGCTGGACCGCCTCAGGGGCGAGGGGCCGCTGACCACCACCGGGCTGGGCGGCGCCAAGAACGGCGGCGAGTGGTGGGACTGGTCGGAGACGAAGATCGCGGTCGAGTGGCTGCTCGACACCGGCGAGGTGGTCTGCACCGAGCGCCGCGGCTGGAAGCGGGTGTACGACCTCGCCGAGCGTGCCGTCCCCGGCGAGTTGCTCCACGACGACCTCGACGAGGCGGCGTGCACCCGGCGCCTGGTCGCACAGGCGGGTGCCTCCCTGGGGGTGGCCACCCGCGCCGACCTCGCCGACTACCACCGGCTGCGCGGCGAGCAGGTCGACGCCGTGGTGGCCGACTCCGGGCTGGTGCCGGTGGCGGTGGAGGGCTGGGCTCAGCCCGCGTGGGCCGACCCGCAGGCCCTTGCCTCACCCGCCCGCGGCCGTCACCGCACCACGCTGCTCTCGCCCTTCGACTCCCTGATCTGGGACCGCAAACGCACCGAACGCGTCTTCGACTTCACTCACCGGCTGGAGGCCTACGTCCCGCGGGCCCGGCGGGTCCACGGCTACTTCGCGATGCCTCTGCTGGCGGGCGGCAGGCTGGTCGGCCGGGTGGACCCGGCCCGGGAGGGGCGGACCCTGGTGGCCCGGCAGCTCTCGATGGCAGGCCCGAAGGTGGTCCCCCAGATGGCCCGGGCGCTGTGGGAGGCCGCGAGCTGGGTCGGCTGCGAGGACGTGCGCGTCGAGCAGTGCACCCCCACCGGGCTGGCCCCTGCCCTGCGCACCGCGCTGGCGGCGGGGACGGCGTCCGCCCCGGAGCTCGAACAGGCGGACCGGGGGTGAACTCGGCAGGCACCGGCGGGCCGCTGTCATCCCCGGTGGGGACTGCGTCGGCCGGCGTCACCCCTGGTGGGGCCCGCTACCGGATCTCCAGGATCTTCTCCCGCATCGCGTAGACCACCGCTTCCATCCGGGAATGGAGCTGGAGTTTTTCCAGGATGTTGCGGACGTGGTTCTTGACGGTGTTGTCGGAGATGAAGAGTTCCTTGGCGATGTCGCGGTTGTTCATCCCGGTGGCGACGAGTTTGAGGACCTCCAGCTCCCGGTCGGTGAGCTTGGGGGCGGGCACCAGCCGACGTTCGTCGGTGCGCTGGATCATCGACTTGAACTCGGTGAGCAGCTTGGACGCCATCGACGGGCTGATCTGCGACTGGCCGTCGGCGACGGCGCGGATGGCGGTCGCCACCTCGTCGGTGGAGATCTCCTTGAGGAGGTAGCCCGTCGCCCCGGCCTTGATCGCGTCGTAGAGGTCGGCTTCCTCGTCGCTGATGGTCAGCATGATGATCTTCGCGCTGGGTGCCACCTCCTTGATGGAGGTGCAGGCCTCGATACCGCCGCGGCGCGGCATGCGCACGTCCATCAGCACGATGTCGGGGAGGAGGTCGGCGGCCTTGTCCACAGCCTCCGTGCCGTCCCCGGCCTCTCCCACCACGAGGATGTCCTCCTCCTGGTGCAGCACGATCTCCAGCCCCCGCCGGAACAGCGCGTGGTCGTCGACGACCAGGACCCTGATGGGTTCGGACCGCGGCGCCACCGGCCGCGCCTCGGCGCCGCCACCGGGCTCCTCCGACACCCCACCCAAGGGTCCGAAGCTCTCCCCCATCGATTCCTCCCCGGTCAACCACCCGGCACCGGGCCGGAGTTGCGACATACGGCTGGTTGAAGACGACCCGGTGCACCGGACGCGCCGGAAGCCCGCAGCCCCCGACGTCACGAGTGGGACGAATCCCCCGGACGCAAGACTATACGGCCTCAACTTCCCCTACCGCCGGGCGTGATGGTGCCCCCGGCCGGTGCCGGGGGCACTTTCTCACCGCACATCACGGGTGGCGGGGCATCCTCATCCGCCGAGTGCGCCCCCGCCGCCGCCCGGCCCCTGCTGCCGCGCGGAGTCGGCGTTGAGCCTGATCACGCCGTAGTCGTAGGCGTGCCTGCGGTAGACGACGCTCGGCAACTTCGTCTCGGAGTCGACGAACAGGTAGAAGTCGTGCCCCACGAGTTCCATCTCGTACAGCGCCTGGTCCAGGGCCATGGGTGGCGCGGAGTGGACCTTCTCCCGCACCACGAGCGGGCCGTCACCCTGTACCTCGAGTGTGCCCTCGCGCCGGACGGGCACCTGCTCGCTCTCCGCGGGGAGACCGGCCAGTTGCCCGTCGCCGTTGAAGTGCGCGGCCTCCGGCACGTGCTCGGCCACTCCTGCAGCCGGGATGCGCTTGGCGCCCCGCCGCGAGTTCCGCTTGTCGTGCTGCTTGCGCAGCCGGGCCTCCAGCTTCGCCGTCGCGAGGTCCAGTGCCGCGTAGGGGTCGGCCGCCGCAGCCTCGGCGCGCACGACCGGCCCACGGGAGCGGAGGGTGATCTCGACGCGGTCCGAACGGTCCGCCTGCCGGGGGTTGGGCTCCTTGGACACCTCGACGTCCAGGCTGATCACCTTGCCGTCCAGCTTCTGGACCTTCTCCAGCTTGAGCTTCTCGGCCACGTGCTTCCGGAAGCGCTCAGGCACCTCGGTCTTGCGGCCCTTGACGACGATGTCCACGCAGAACTCCGTTCCGGAAGCGCTCCGCGCGGCGGCGGGGCGCGTCCTCCTCGCACTGGGCTCGGCGGTGACGCCGGGCCCCGGACTGAGCGGCTTCCACCTCCTCCTCCCCCGTCGCCGGCATCTCACGCCCCCGGTCACCCGCGGTGTCCGTGCGGAGTGTGCCGGCCACGGCGTGTCGTGCCCGCCCTCCGCGTCTCCCGGGCCCCCTCTGAGGGGGGGGACGAGCCGGTGCAACACGAGGCATACGCGACCAAGGCACCGTTACCGATATCCATCAGCAACTACTTCTCACAAACGAACATAGCTCGCTGCGGCCGCTGTCGGCACCCCCTGGCAGGCATCAGCCCCGTTCGAGTGAACTTCACCCCATCTCACCTGCGACGATGTCCCGCGTGTGGACAGATCTCCGCACTTCTTCCCCACGATCGAACGCGTCACCGGCTGCCGCGACCACTGCGGCCCCCACCACCGCTCCGCCGGCGTCCCGGACCGCCCGGGCCGCTTCGGCCAGCGATGCGCCGGTGGTGACGAGGTCGTCCACGAGCACCACCGACGCGCCGCGCAGCAGGCCTGCGGCGGAGCCCCGCACCCGGACCCGGTCGACGAGGTTCGCCCTGCGCTCCACGGCGGACAGCCCCGCCTGGTCGGCGACGCCCGGCGACTGCACCAGCACCGGCAGCACCCCCGCCGCCCGTCCCGCCCCGCGCAGCTCCCGCGCGGCAGCCCGGGCCAGGCGCAGGGTGGCATCGTGCCCCCGGGCGGCCACGGCGCTGCGGGCGGAGGGCACCGGGACGAGCCTGAGGGGGCCCTCCCCCTCCCCTCCCCACCCCCGCCGCCCCGCGGCTGTCACGGCGCGCGCCAGTACGCCGCCCAGTGGGCGCGCCAGGCCCAGCGCGCCGCGCTCCTTGTGGGCCGGCACCAAGGTCCGCACCAGCCCTTCGTAGGGCAGGGCCGCCCACACCGCCGGCAGCCCGGTCGGTGCCGCCCGGGGCCTCACCCGGCGCACCCCGAACCCGGCGCCCTCCCGCGTCAGGGACGCCGCACACGCCGGGCAGAGCCGCTCCCCGGAGCTGCCGCACCCGGCACACTCGCCCGGAACCACCAGCCCGAGGAACTCCTGCCACAACCCGGCCATGGGCACCACTCTCCCGCGGGCAGGCTGCCACCACCAGCCCTGTGGAAAACCCTCGGGCAGCAGTTGGCGCCGTTTCTCCACAGGCGCCACGGGCGCGGGAACACGCCGCGGAACCCGCGCGCCTCCACGGCCACCCGCCGAGCCGCGGACACCACCGCACGCCACCACACCGCAGAGCCCGACCACCGCCCCCGGGCACCGCGCACCCCGGGACGGCACCCACCCCAGGACGGACCACCCACCCCGGCTCAGGCCCCCACCCCAAGACGAATCACCCCCGGGACGGACCACCCACCCCGGGTCGGACCACTCGCCCGCACAGACCAGCCCACCCCGGGTCGGACCACTCGCCCGCACAGACCAGCCCACCTCACACAGACCAGCCCACCCCGCACAGACCGGCCCATCCCGGGGTAGACCGGCCTACCCCGGGTAGACCGGCCCCGTCCCCTGCGAGACCGTCTTCCAGTTGGCGTCCGGCGGCAACCGCACGATGCCGTCCGCGGCGCGCGCCACCAGTGGCCGGGTCTCGTCCTCCGAGGCGGCGACCTCGGTGACCCCGTCGACGCCGGGCAGCGGCTGCGAGGTCGATGCCGAACCGTCGGTGTCGACGTAACTCATCTGCTGGACGCCGCCGGCCTCCCTGCCGACCACCACCAGCCGGCTGCCGCCCGCCCACGAGGCCGCCTCGACGTCCTCCAGTTGCGGCGCGACGATCCGCAGGTCCACCACCGCGAGCTTCGGCTGCCGGGCCGTCCCGGTCCGCTCGACCCGCCCCAGCCGCAGGGTCGTGTGCCCGTCCTGCTCGATCAGCAGCGCGACGCGCACGCCGTCGGAGGCGACGCGCACCGCGGCGATGCGCCCGTCGCCCAGGCCCGGCACCGACACCTCCCGCGGGTCACCGGTCCCCCGGCGCAGCCTCAGCAGCCGTGAGCCGTGGGCCTCCTCGTCGGCGACCCACAGGTCACCCAGCCCGTCCCAGCTCGGCGGCGTCAGGCCCGGCGCGACACCGGTGGCCTTGCTGTGCAGCCGGCGCGGCCCCAGGTCGCTGCCGTGCGCCAACGGTGCGACATAGAGGGAGCGGCCGTCGAGGGAGACCCCGGCCGCGGTGTCCTCGCGGTGCGAGACGCCGACGGAACGGAACGCGTTCGGGCCGCTGCCGAAGGGCCCGCCGACGGCTCGCGGGTGGGAGGACGCCGCGGAGACACTGACCATCCTGTGGTGCTGGTCGAGGAAGAACGCCTCCCCCTGTCCGTCCGGCCGCTCCGGCGGACCGAACTCGCGGGTGGCCTCGGACTGGCTCAGGACGCACAGGCTCTTGCCGGTCGGGCCCTGCAGGTCGACCTCGCTCACCTTCGTCGCCCGGGACATGTCCTGCGCCGTGAAGAGGAGCTGGGCGGCCATCCGGTGGCACTGCGTCCGGTCGGCGACGGCGGCCTGCCCGCTGAGCCGCAACCGCAGCGCGTTGGAGTCGTCCAGCACCAGGCCGCGGCTGCGCAGCGTGGTGCCGCGCGGAAAGGAGGTGGTGGTGACCGGGTCGAGCCAGGAGCTGGGGCCCTCCAGCAGGGCCTCCACACTGGCGGTGAGCGGGTCGATGCGCTGCCGGAGGTAGACCGGGTCGGGCACCAGGGCGCGTCGGCCGGCGCCCTCGTCGCCCGTCTCCGAACCGTAGGAGGCGAAGTAGTACTTGTTGACGGACCGGTAGATGCGCTGGAAGTCGGGCAGGCCCAGCACCAGCCCGTCGGGGAGCTGGTCGATGCGCCACTGGCCGTGCTCCCGGGTGAGGTGGACGCGCTGGAGGTAGCGCTGCTCCTCGGGCGTGTACGCGTGGTTGCCGCCGACCTCGGCGACCTGGGTGCCGGTGAGCACCACGGTGAACCCGGTGGCGTCCGTACCGCCCGTGGGCGTCTCCGGCTTGGGGCGTTCCTGGAGCACCCGGGTGTCCTGGAAGGGGTTCCAGCTCTTGCGGGCGGCCTCCGACAGGTACTGGCGGGCGGTGCGGAAGTCCGCCTCGTCGCTGGTGGTGGCGTCGAGGAAGCCGCGGACGATGTCGGTGGGCGAGGTGTCGGGACGCGGCGGGACCCCGTAGACACGGACCTGCGAGTCGCTGTCGGCACGCGGCGACTCGTCGACCCGCTGCACCTCGCCGCTGTCCGGCATGGACACGCAGCCGGCCAGCAGCGCCCCGCAGGCCGCGACCACCAGTCCCCGGGCGAGGTGGAGCCTGCGACGTGGCCGGCGGCCCCCTCCCGCCGCCCCCGCCCCGGCCTCACCGTTCACCGTGTTCGCCTTCCCTCTCGCCCTGCCTGTCCGGCGACGCGTACCGCTGCTCCGCCTCGTCCCCGCCGCCTGCCCGCCGTTGTCCCGGCAGGGAACCGCGGCCGTCCGCCGCCGTCCCGTCCGGCGCCGGGCCCCCGGTGCGTGGGCACACCACCCGCGTCCCGCGTTCCGGCAGGCCCGGGCTGCCGGCCCGCCCCGGCTCACCGCCGTCGCCGGCGGGCCGGGCCGCCGCAGTGCTGCCCGCTGACGGCACCCGGCTCTCCCCGAGCGGGCCGCGGGTCTGGGCGGGCAGGGCGGGGGCGACCGGCGGGCGGCCGGCGGCTTCGCGCCGGGCCCGGTGGCGCCGGGAGTCGACCGGCTCCAGCGGGATGGGGCTGCCCCGCAGCGGCTCCCCGGCGGTGCGGGGCAGGGTGAGGCGGAACTGCGAGCCGCCGCCCGGTTCGCCCCAGGCCTGCAGCCAGCCGCCGTGCAGCCTGGCGTCCTCCACCGCGATGGACAGCCCCAGGCCGGTGCCGCCGGTGGTGCGGGCCCGGGCCGGGTCGGCGCGCCAGAACCGGTTGAAGACCCGGGTCGCCTCGCCCGGTTTCAGGCCGACGCCGTAGTCGCGCACCGCCACGGCCACCGCGCCGTGCCGCCGGTCGCCGGAGACCGCCAGGCTCACGACGACGTCGCGGCCCTCACCGTGCTCCACGGCGTTGACGACGAGGTTGCGCAGCACCCGTTCCACGCGGCGGGCGTCGGCCTCGGCCACCACCGGCTCGCCGTCGCCTCGGACCCGCAGCCGGGTGCCCTTGGCTTCGGCGAGCGGCTCGGCGCCCTCCACGACCCGGTGGACGACGTCGCGCAGGTCGACGGCGTCGGCCTCCAGCGCGGCGGCCCCGGCGTCGAAGCGACTGATCTCCAGCAGGTCGGCGAGGAGCGACTCGAAGCGGTCGAGCTGGCCGTGCAGCAGCTCGGCGGAGCGGGCCGTCACCGGGTCGAAGTCGGTGCGCGCCTCATGCAGCACGTCCGCCGCCATGCGCACCGTCGTCAGGGGCGTCCGCAGTTCGTGGGAGACGTCGGAGACGAAGCGGCGCTGCATCCGGGAGAGCTCTTCGAGCTGCTGGATCTTCACCTGGAGGTTCTGCGCCATCTTGTTGAAGGCCTCGCCCAGGCGCGCGATGTCGTCCTCACCGGTGACCTTCATCCGCTCCTGGAGGATGCCCGCGGCCAGCCGCTCGGAGATCCCGGCGGCCATGCGGACGGGCGTGACGACCTGCCGCACCACCAGCCAGGCGATGGCCCCCTGGAGGATGACGACGAAGACGCCGGCGGTCGCGATGGTCCCGGTGACGAGGTTGAGGGAGCTCTCCTCCTGCGTGAACGGGAAGAGGTAGTAGAGCTGGTAGGGGTTGCTCTGGGGGTCGTTGAGGCGCTTGCCGATCACGAGGGCGGGCGTGCCCTCGTCGGAGCCGATGCGCCGGATCCGGGTGTAGCGGCGGAAGGTGCCCGACTTCTGGTCCAGTTCCCGGCGGAGGTCGGGCGGCACGCTGCGTTCGGGGTCGATGTCGCCGGAGGCGCGCGGCCCCCGGGTGCCCGCGCTGTCGCCGGCGGTGGGCTGGCCCAGTGCGGCGTCGGAGCTGAGGGCGACGACGGAGTAGACGCCCTGGCCGCCGCTGGCGAGCTGCTCGACGAGGTTGGTGAGCCAGGTCGCCGGGTCGGCGCTGGAGCGGTTGCCGGTGCGCATGCTGTCGTCGCTGCGGCTGTCCCCCGCGCCGTCGGCCATGTTCTTGGCGACGGCGAAGCCGCCGGTGGCCTGGGACTGCGCGGCCTGGCGCTTGGCGTCCATCAGGCCGTTGCGCACCTGCCCGATGACGACGACGCCCAGCAGCAGGACGACGGCCAGCGACATCAGCAGGGTGGTGGCCACCACCCGCAGCTGGATGTTGCGCCGCCACAGCCGCAGCGCGAGCAGCAGCGGGCGGCGCACCCACCGGCTGAAGACCCGCAGCAGCGGGCGGGCGGGGCCGGCGGCGGCGCCGTCGGGCCAGCCGTAGCCGCCGCCGCGCCACCACCGGGTGAGCGGGCCGACCGGCCCGTCGTCGCCCGCCCCCGCTGCCGTGCTCGTCGCCGTCTCCTCGACGGTCCGTTCCCGGCGAGTCGTCGGAGCCGGACCACCTGCGGTCATCTCAGCTCGTTCCAGCCTTGTAGCCGACGCCCCGGACGGTCACGACGATCTCCGGCCGCTCGGGGTCCTTCTCCACCTTCGAGCGCAGCCGCTGCACGTGGACGTTGACCAGCCGGGTGTCGGCGGCGTGCCGGTAGCCCCAGACCTGCTCCAGCAGCACCTCGCGGGTGAAGACCTGCCAGGGCTTGCGGGCGAGGGCGACCAGCAGGTCGAACTCCAGCGGGGTCAGCGCTATCGCCTGCCCCTCGCGCTTGACGGAGTGGCCGGCGACGTCGATGACGAGGTCGCCGATGGCGAGCTGCTCCGGGGTGGGCTCCTCGGACCTGCGCAGCCGCGCACGGATGCGGGCCACCAGCTCCTTGGGCTTGAACGGCTTGACGATGTAGTCGTCGGCCCCCGATTCCAGCCCGACGACCACGTCGACGGTGTCGCTCTTGGCGGTCAGCATGACCACCGGCACCCCGGACTCGGCACGGATGAGGCGGCACACCTCGATGCCGTCCCTGCCGGGCAGCATGAGGTCGAGCAGTACGAGGTCGGGTTTGGTCTCGCGGAAGGCGGTGAGGGCTTTGTCGCCATCGGAGACGAACGACGGTTCAAAGCCTTCGCCGCGCAGCACGATGCCGAGCATCTCTGCCAGTGCGGTGTCGTCGTCGACGACCAGGACGCGTCCCTTCATTGGGCCATCATCCCATTACCTGATTCCGTCGAATCCACAGGTGACGCGGAACACATCTCGGCCAGCCGGTCCGCGGTGAGCGGCGAGACGACTCCTGCCTCGGTGACCAGCGCCGTCACCAGTTCGGGCGGGGTGACGTCGAAGGCCGGGTTGTAGGCCTGGGCGCCCAGCGGTGCCAGCGGTATTCCGGTGCCGGCCTCGGCGCCGGCCCCCGGGGCGTGGGGCGGTGCGATCTCGGTGACCTCGTGTCCGGGACGCTGCTCCACCTCGATGTGCGCCCCGTCGGGGGTGGCGAGGTCCACGGTGGTGGTGGGCGCGACGACGAGGAAGGGGACGTGGTGGTACCGGGCCAGTACGGCCAGCGGGTAGCTGCCGACCTTGTTGGCCACCGATCCGTCGGCGGCGATGCGGTCCGCACCGATCAGGACGGCGTCGACCTCGCCGGCGGCGAACAGGGAACCGGCCGCGTTGTCGGTGAGGAGCGTGTAGGGCATGCCGGCGCGCGCCGCCTCGTAGGCGGTGAGCCGGGCGCCCTGGAGCAGCGGGCGGGTCTCGTCCACCCACAGCCGGCGCAGTTCCCCGGTGCGGTGGGCGGCGGCGACGACGGCGAGGGCGGTGCCCCCGCCCACCGACACCAGCGCGCCGGTGTTGCAGTGGGTCAGCAGCCGGTAGCCGCCGCCGGGCAGCAGTTCCCGCAGCAGCGCGGTGCCGTGTGCCGCCATGGCGTCGGCGGCCCGCACGTCCTCCTCGTGCACGGCCCGTGCCTCCCGCAGGGCGGCCTCGGCGGCACCCTGCCTCCCCTGTCCCGCGGCGAGCGCCGCCCGGTGGGCCCGCTGGGCTCGACACGCGCCGTACTGGAGGTTGACGGCGGTGGGTCGGGCCCCGGCCAGGGCGTCCGCGGCGTCCGTCACGTCGTAGCCGCGCGCCGCGGCGAGCGCCACCCCGTACGCGCCGGCCACCCCGAGCAGCGGTGCCCCGCGCACCACGAGTGTGCTGATCGCCTCAACCAGCGACGGCACGTCCGTGCAGACCCACTCGACCTCCTCGGCCGGCAGCCTGGTCTGGTCCAGGAGGACGAGGACCGGGCCCTCGGGGGGCTCCTCCCAGCGCAGGGAGGGGATGGTGAGCGCGGCGGCGCCTGACTCGGATACCTCGAAGCGATCGGCCATGGGCCCAGTCTGCCGCCGCCCTGGGCTGGGCAGAAGGGCTTTCGGGGGTGACGGTTCACGGTCGCGGTGCGGGCGCGTCATGGCACGATGGCTGGCGTCGTAGCCCGGCTGCGGGCGGACGGGCAGCGTGAAGGAGCGAACGAGCGATGAACGACTCTCCGGGCCGGGCCACGCCCGACTCCGGTCCCCTGGGCGAGCCGGCGGACGGTCCCCCCGAGCAGGCGGCCGCACCGGGTGCCGCCGGTGCACCGCCGGCGGACACCGCACGGGCGGTGCCGGAGCAACGCGACGGCGAGGCGGCCGGCGCCCCCGGCGCGCCCGGGCAGGCACCTGCCTCGCACTGGTCCGAGCACCAGCCGCCCCCGGCGCACGGCTCCTCGTGGGGTGACGCCCCGACCGGCGGCGCCCGAGCCGGCCGCACCCGGGCGGGCGGCGGCCCCGCCCCGCAGCAACCGGGCGGCCGGGACCCCGGCCCGCAGTGGGGCGGCCCGCCGGGCTGGGGCCGGCAGGGCCAGTGGAGCCCGCCAGGCGGCATGTTCCCCCCTCCGGCGCCCAAGCCCGGCATCGTCCCACTGCGTCCGCTGCGCGCCGGTGAGATCATCGGTGGGGCGATCACGGCACTGCGGACCCACTGGCGGACCATGCTGGGGGTCTCCCTGGCCTTCGCGGTCCTCACCGAGGTCGTGGTGACGGTCGTCAACGGCCTCTGGTTCGACGCGCCGGGCAGCACCACCCCCTCGGCCTCGGACGCGCTGAGCTCCTCCTCGGTGTCCCTGAACCCCTCGGACTACCTCGGCACGTCCTTCTCCTCGCTCATCGACCTGCTGGGCTCGGTGGTGGTGACGGCCCTGCTGACCGTCGTGGTGGGCCGCGCCGTCCTGGGCCGGCGGACGACGACGGGTGAGGCCTGGCACGACGCGCGAGGCCGCCTGCTGCGCCTGCTGGCGCTGCTCGTACTGCTGCCGCTGGGCGTGGCCCTGGTCGTCGTGGTCGGCGCCGTACCGGGCCTGCTGCTGATCGCTGCGGACGCACCGCGCGCCGGCGGCCCGTTGGCCCTGTTCGGCTGCCTGGTGACGGGCTGCCTCGGAGTGTGGCTGTGGATCCGCTACAGCCTGGCCGCACCCGCCCTCATGCTGGAGAAGCAGGGAGCCCTGCAGGCCCTGCGCCGTTCCGCGAAGTTGACGCGCGGTGCCTGGTGGCGGGTCCTGGGTGTCCAGCTCCTCGCCTACCTGGTGACCGGCCTCGTGCAGTTCGTCCTCCAGATCCCCGCGCTCATCGTCGCCTTCATCCTGGACGCGGACCATCTGACGCGCTGGATGGAGGGGCGGACGGATGCCGGTTGGACGGTCCTGATCTGCATGGGCGTGGCCGGCGTGGTCAGTTCCGCGCTCGCCTTCCCCTTCACCGCGGGCGTCACCGCGCTCCTCTACATGGACCAGCGGGTCCGCCGGGAGTCCCTGGACGTCGAACTCGGCCGCGCCGCCGGCATCCCCGGCTACGACCAGGTGCCCGGCCCGCACACCACCGCGACGACACCCCCAGCCTGACAACACCCCCACGAGCCCCCGCCGGACACTTCCGGCGGGGGCTCTGTCGTGCGGGGTCCTGTCGTACGGGGGTCCTTGTTGTGCGGAAGCTCTGCAGCCACTCCGTGCCAAGCACCGACAGCCGGCCCTGGCGGCCCTGTCCTGCCCCAAGACGTCGTCCGGGGGCCGCAGCTGACGGCCCACCCCGAGCCGCCGACGCCTCAGCACCGCCCCCGACCTCCGACCCGCGTACGAAGCCTCCAGCTCGTAACCACAAGCCCCAGGACAGCCGACCGCCGCCTCCGGATCATCAACCGCCGGCAGCTCACTCCCAGGTGACGCCCCGACACCCTCACGCCAGAAGGTGCACACACCGATGGGCACACCACGCCCCGGACGGTACGCAGCACCAGCCGAGAAGCAGATCCACAGGAGCCACAGGAGCCACAGGAGTCGCAGCCACGCGACCACGCACCGAAAGGAACCGTGAACGCAGGAAAGCCCCGCACCAACGGTGCGGGGCTCCCCCATCAAAAATTGTTCGGCGGCGACCTACTCTCCCACGAGGTCCCCCTCGCAGTACCATCGGCGCAGAAAGGCTTAGCTTCCGGGTTCGAAATGTAACCGGGCGTTTCCCTAACGCAATGACCACCGAAACACTATGAAACACTCAAACCAGCAACCAGCCCCAACAGGGCGGTCTTGCTGTTCGTGGTTTCAGAACCAACACAGTGGACGCGAGCAACTGAGGACAAGCCCTCGGCCTATTAGTACCAGTCAACTCCACCGGTTACCCGGCTTCCATATCTGGCCTATCAACC
>NZ_JBHWGP010000003.1:0-5443 GCF_042733155.1 Streptomyces sp. NPDC059740
AAGCACGCCGCCAGCGTTCGTCCTGAGCCAGGATCAAACTCTCCGTGAATGTTTACCGGTAATCCGGTGACACATGCACGAGAGCGGAACAGTCGGAGGAATAGTCCGACTGTTCACAGCGTCCTCGCTGTGTGTTTTTCAAAGGAACCTCGTCCCGACGATCGTCGGAGACGGGGTATCAACATATCTGGCGTTGACTTTTGGCACGCTGTTGAGTTCTCAAGGAACGGACGCTTCCTTCGGTCCCTTTCGGGCCCTCCGGGCGCTTCCCTTCGGTGTTTCCAACCTTACCAGATCCGTTTTCCGGTTCCGGCCCCCTGTCGGAGCGGGGTTTCGCTTTCCGGTCCGGCCCTTCCGGGCTTTCCCTTTCGGCATTTCCGACTCTATCAGATCCGTTTTCCGTTTCCGTCCCGGCCGCTTGGCCGTTCCGAACTCGGAAGGTGTTTCCGATTCCCCGTCGGAGGGGCTGCGCTTTTTGGCGCGGTACGACGTTATCAGAAGTGATTCGCCGTGTTTTCCGCCCGGTGATGAGGAGCTCGGACGCGGTGAGCGCCTCGGGCTTCCCCGCCGGACGGAGTCGTAAACCTACTGGAGCGGGGCGGTCGGATGCAAATCCGGCCGCCCCGCTCCTACGCCCCGTCAGGTCGGGGCGTGACAGGCCCTCAGACCTCGACGACGACCGGCAGGATCATGGGCCTGCGCCGGTAGTTGTCGGACACCCACTTGCCGACGGCACGGCGGATCAGCTGCTGCAGCTGGTGCGGCTCGGCGACGCCGTCCTGGGCCGCTCGCGCGAGCGCCTCGTCGATCTTGGGGATGACCGCGTCGAAGGCCTTGTCGTCGATACCGGAGCCCCGCGCCTGGATGAACGGCCCGCCGGCGATCTTGCCGGTGCTGCTGTCCACCACCACGAAGACGGAGATGATTCCCTCGTCGCCGAGGATGCGCCGGTCCTTCAGGTGCGTCTCGGTGACGTCGCCGACCGAGAGACCGTCCACGTAGACGTAGCCGGCCTGGACCTTGCCGGTGATCTTCGCCCGGCCCTTGACGAGGTCGACGACGACCCCGTCCTCCGCGATGACGATGTGGTCCTTCGGTACGCCGGTGAGTGCGCCGAGCTCCGCGTTGGCCCGCAGGTGGCGCCACTCGCCGTGCACCGGCATCAGGTTCTTCGGCTTGCAGATGTTGTAGAAGTACAGCAGCTCGCCGGCTGACGCGTGGCCGGAGACGTGGACCTTGGCGTTGCCCTTGTGGACCACGTTGGCGCCCCACCGGGTGAGCCCGTTGATGACGCGGTACACGGCGTTCTCGTTGCCGGGGATCAGCGACGAGGCCAGGATGACCGTGTCGCCGGGGACGATGCGGATCTGGTGATCGCGGTTGGCCATCCGGGACAGGGCCGCCATGGGCTCGCCCTGGGAACCGGTGCAGACCAGCACCACCTCGTCGTCCGGCAGGTCGTCCAGCGCCTTGACGTCGACGACCAGCCCCGCGGGGACCCGCAGGTAGCCCAGCTCGCGGGCGATGCCCATGTTGCGGACCATCGACCGGCCGACGAAGGCCACCCGTCGCCCGTACTCGTGGGCGGCGTCCAGGATCTGCTGGATGCGGTGCACGTGGCTGGCGAAGCTGGCGACGATGATGCGCTTCTGGGCGCTGGCGAAGACGCCCCGCATGACGCCTGAGATGTCGCGCTCGGGGGGTACGAAGCCCGGCACCTCCGCGTTCGTCGAGTCGACGAGCAGCAGGTCGATGCCCTCCTCGCCGAGCTTGGCGAAGGTGGGGAGGTCGGTGAGGCGACGGTCCAGCGGGAGCTGGTCCATCTTGAAGTCACCGGTGTGGACCACCATGCCCGCAGGGGTGCGGATGGCCACGGCCAGGGCGTCCGGGATGGAGTGGTTGACCGCGACGAACTCGCAGTCGAAGGGACCGACCCGCTCCCGGTGCCCCTCGTGCACCTCGAGGGTGTACGGGCGGATCCGGTGCTCCTGCAGCTTGGCCTCGATGAGCGCCAGGGTCAGCTTGGAGCCGATCAGCGGGATGTCGGGCTTGAGGCGCAGCAGGTACGGGACACCACCGATGTGGTCCTCGTGCCCGTGCGTCAGGACGATGCCCTCGATGTCGTCGAGCCGGTCCTTGATGGACGTGAAGTCCGGCAGGATCAGGTCGATACCGGGCTGTTCCTCCTCGGGGAAGAGGACGCCGCAGTCGACGATCAGCAGGCGACCGCCGTACTCGAACACCGTCATGTTGCGGCCGATCTCTCCCAGGCCGCCGAGGGGGGTGACGCGCAGGCCACCCTTGGGAAGCTTCGGCGGTGCGCCGAGCTCGGGGTGCGGATGACTCAAAAGACTCTCCTCACCACACGCGCCACGTTGCCTCCGGGGCACGTGGCGCGCATGACATTCGTGCACTTGCTGTTGTGTGAGGTGCGGAAACGCACCTGTGTGGACGTCTTGCAGGCGACCGCCGGAGGCGGGGCGCGGTGGTCTTCCCCGCGCTCACCCGTCCCCCGGTGGTCGATGTGCCGTATTCAGTTGTGAAGTCCGTTGTCAGAGATGTACCCCGCCGGCGGCCAGATCGTGCGTGAGCTGCTCGGCCTCCTCGGGCGAGAGCTCCACGAGCGGCAGCCGCAGCGGTCCGGCGGGCAGTCCGCGCAGGCCCAGGGCCGCCTTGGTCGTGATGACGCCCTGGGTGCGGAACATGCCGGTGAAGACGGGCAGCAGCCGCTGGTGGATCTCGGTGGCCTTGACCACGTCCCCGCTGCAGTGCGCGTTCAGCAGTTCCCGCAGCTCCGGGGCGACCACGTGGCCGACGACCGAGACGAAGCCGATGGCGCCCACCGAGAGCAGCGGCAGGTTGAGCATGTCGTCGCCGCTGTACCAGGCCAGGTCGGAGCGGGCGATGGCCCAGCTGGCACGGCCCAGATCGCCCTTGGCGTCCTTGTTGGCCACGATCCGCGGGTGCTCGGCCAACCGGACCAGCGTCTCGGTGTTGATCGGGACACCGCTGCGGCCGGGGATGTCGTAGAGCATCACGGGCAGGTCGGTGGCGTCCGCTATGGCCGTGAAGTGGCGCAGCAGCCCCTCCTGGGGCGGCTTGCTGTAGTACGGCGTGACGGCGAGGAGTCCGTGGGCGCCGGCGGCCTGGGCGGCGCGGGCCAGCTCCAGGCTGTGGCGGGTGTCGTTGGTGCCGGCTCCGGCCACCACGAAGGCCCGGTCGCCCACCGCCTCGACCACGGCGCGGACGAGCTGGGCTTTCTCCTCATCGCTGGTGGTCGGGGACTCACCGGTGGTGCCGTTGACGACGAGACCGTCGTTCCCGGCGTCGACCAGGTGGGCGGCGAGGCGCTGAGCACCGTCGAGGTCCAGAGCACCGTCCGCCGTGAAGGGCGTGACCATGGCGGTCAGGACCCGCCCGAAGGGGGTTTGCGATGTGGAAGTCGGAGCCATGGGGTCCACGCTACTCGTTGGCGGCCGTCACATGTGCCCTAGGGCCGCCCCGGATCTTCACGTCAGAGACCCGGCACTGCCTGCTCGGGGGTTCAGGCAGTGCCGGGTGCACTCCTCACAGTAGAGGAAGCGGAGGAAAAGCCGCAATACGGACGGATGTCATCTCGCGGCACGCCGAGGTTCGGCTTGACAACGCCACCCCGGGGACTCCACGGCCCCGCGCCCGTCGGCGGGGAGCCGTGTCGGCCGGTCGGGTCAGGGGGCCACGCGGCCGTTGGCGTTGAAGGCCGCGTGGGTCAGCGGCATGAGTTCGGCCCAGTGGGCCTCCATCTGCTCGCCGACCATCTCGATCTCCCGCTGGGGGAAGGACGGCACCTTCGCGTTCTCGTGCTGGGTGCGCAGTCCGAGGAAGTGCATCAGCGAGCGGGCGTTGCAGGTGGCGTACATGGAGGAGAAGAGGCCGACGGGCAGCACCGCCCGGGCGACCTCGCGGGCGACCCCGGCCGCGAGCATCTCCCGGTAGGCCTCGTACGCCTGCCGGTAGGAGTCCTCCATCGTGCGGCTGACCAGCTCGTGCTGATCGGGGGTGCCCTCGACGAACTCGTACTTGCCGGGGCGGCCCTGCTGCACCAGCCGTCGGTCGGTGCCGGGGACGTAGAAGACCGGCTGGAGCTGCCGGTAGCGGCCCGACTCCTCGTTGTAGGACCAGCCGACCCGGTGGCGGTGGAACTCGCGGAAGACGAAGATCGGGGCGCTGACGAAGAACGTCATGGAGTTGTGCTCGAAGGGGCTGCCGTGGCGGTCCCGCATCAGGAAGTTGATCAGCCCCTTGGACCGCTCCGGGTCCTTCGTCAGCTCCTCCAGGGACTGCTCGCCGGCGGTGGAGACGCGGGCAGCCCAGAGCACGTCACTGTCCGCGGCGCTGTGCCGGACCAGCTCGACCGACACGTCCCCCCGGAAGCTGGGGGCGGTCTGCTCGGTCCCGTCGGCGGGGGTGTCTGCGGTGGGCTTGGTCACCGGGGCGGTTCCTTCCGTGCTGTACGTCGGCGGGTGTTCTCCCGACGGCCCCCGAGCTTAGCCGCGGGGTCCGACAGCGGTTCCGGCTGCGCGGTCCGCGGCGCCGCCGACGCCCGTGACGTTTTGCCGCTCGCCGGGACGGGAACGCCCCTGACGTGCCGGTTTGCAGCCGCCGGTCACCTGCGCACACCCCGCCGGCTGCCGGTACGCGGTGCCCCTGAAGGGGACGGCGGGCCGCGCCCACCGGCCTGACGCCCGTCGTCCCAGAGGTGGCGGGACGGTGAGGGGTTTGTGCGGGACCCGCTGTCCGGCACGGGACCGCAGGTTGATATTTTTCACAGAAGTCGCGGGAAACGGGCACCATTCGGGCGCCACACCCGTCTTCTTCAGTGACAACGCCCACTTCTAGGTTCTGGGGAGAGACGTTCATGTTCCGCCGCCGGCGAGAGCCTGTCCCGTTCGCCTTCGTCGCCGAGGCCGATCGTTTCCGCAGTAATGTCGCGCCGCCGCCGCGCGAGCGTGCCAGCCGTGCCGAACTCGGTCGTCGCACCCTGGCCAGTCTGCTGGTCGCCAGTGGTCTGGCGGGGGCGCTGCTGCTCGGTGGACCTGCTCTGCAGCCCACCGGCGCAGGCGGCGTCCACCAGTCGCAGTCCGAGGCCGCCAACCGCTGACGCCGGACGGCCTGCGCATCGCGGGTCCCGGGTGGAAGGGGTGGCTCCGACTGGCGGGACGGACCGCCCGGCTGAGTGGTTCGGGCCGCTGAACCCCGCTAACCTCACCGTTCACAACGACGGACAGTGGACGAGTAAGGATCAGCCGTGCCTCTCACCTTCCTGACGGCCGACCGCGATCTCGACAACCCCGGAAGCGGGGGGGGGCCCCCCCCCGCCCCCCCGGCGGAGGGCGGGCCCGCCCGCGGGCGCCCGCCGGAGCCGGCCGGGCCCCCGGGGGGGGGGGGGTCCGCCCGGCGGCGG
>NZ_JBHWGP010000003.1:5453-20665 GCF_042733155.1 Streptomyces sp. NPDC059740
CCCTTCCCCCCCCCCCCCCAGAGGCGCCGGGCCGGGGCCCTCCTGGTGCGGGCCCCGCCCCGCCGCCCCGGCCCCCCCCCCCCCCGCCGCCCGCCCCCCCCCCCCCCCCCCGCGGCCGCGGGCCCCCCCCCCGGCCGCCCCCGCTTCCGTATGAGGACCGCGGCCGCTGGCGCCGTCCGTACCGTCCGGGCACCTGGCGGGTGGCCGGATCCGCGCTGCTGCTGTTGCTGGCCTCCTTCGTCCTGCTCTCGCTGGTCGTGGTGGCCCTGGCACGGTCGGCCACCGGCGCGGTCGTCTGCGGCGTGGTCGCGCTGCTGCTCCTCCTGCTGGCGCTGCGCCTGCTGCGGGTGGGGGTCTGGGTGAGCTCACAGGGCCTGCGGCAGGTCGGGCTGGTGCGCACCCGCACGCTGGCCTGGCGACGGGTCGCGGACGTGCGCACCGTCCAGCAGCCCGTCCGGTGGCTGGCGCTGCCGCGGACCGTCCAGGGGCAGGCGCTCGTGGTGCGGACGACGGCGGGTGAGCAGCTGCCGCCCCTGCTCACGGACCACAACGCCGACTTCCTGGGCCAGCCGGACTCCTTCGGACGGGCGAGTGACGTCATCGAGGCGTGGGCCGAGGAGAGCGGTCCCGGCAGCAGGGGCTGAGAGGCGTCCCTCGCGCCCGGGCCGGCCCGGCCCCGCTCGGCAGTCCGCTCCGTTCGTCGCCCAGAACCTGCACCCACCCACCTGCACTGGAGCCGAGATGAGACTCACCGTTCTGGGGGCCACCGGGGGCATCGGCCGTCACCTGGTCGCCCACGCGCTGGCGGACGGACACGAGGTGACCGCGCTGGTGCGGGACCCGGCGCGGCTGCCCGTGCGCGACGAGCGCCTCACCGTGCAGCGAGGTGACGCCCTGGACGCGGCCTCGGTCGGCTCGGTGCTGACCGGGAGCGAGGCGGTGCTCTCCGCGGTGGGCCAGGCGGGTCGCCACGATCCCCTGCGGCCGGCGTCCTCCTCCGCGGCGGCGACGGTGGCGGCGATGCGGGCGGCGGGCGTCCGGCGGTACCTGGCGGTCAGCGCGGCGCCCCTCCAACGGGCGGGTGCCGGGGTGTCGGCGCTGAACCGCCTCGTCCTCAACCCGCTGCTGTGGAAGGTGCTGCGCGAGGTCTACGAGGACCTGGAGCGCATGGAGGCGGTGCTGAGGGAGAGCGGGCTGGACTGGACGTCGGTTCGTCCGCCCAGGCTGACCGACGCCGCCGGCACGGGGCGTTACCGCACCGCGGTGGAGTCCGGGCCGCCCTCGAACACCGTCGCCCGCGCCGACGTGGCACGGGCGATGCTGGACATGGTGACGCGGACCGAGACCTTCGGGAAGGCTGTCGCGGTCAGTGCGTGAGCGAGCGCGCCCGCCCGGGCGCGTTCCCGTCCGCGAGGCCCGCCCGGTACCGGGCGGGGCGGCCGGTCAGGCGTCGCGCGGCCGGGCCGGCGCCTCACCCTCCCGGCTCCGCGCTACCTCCGCCTCCTGCAGGCCGATGGCGCGCTGCATGGCCTTGCGGGCGCGCTGGGTGTCGCCCGCGTCGTGGTAGGCGACGGCCAGCCGGAACCAACTGCGCCAGTCGCCCGGCGCGTCCTCGGTCTCCTCGCGTCGCCGGGCGAACACCTCGTCGGCGCTGGCCCGGTCGATGCGGCCGCTGGGGGTGCGGCGCAGTTCGTCGACCGGCAGGCCGCCCTCCGCCTCCAGGAGTCTTGCGAGGCGGCCCGCCTTTCGCGCGAAGGCGGTGGTGTGCCAGAGGAACCACAGCCCGATCAGCGGGAGGACGAGCACGGCGAGGCCGAAGGCGACGAGGACCGGGGTGCCCTGCTCGATGAGGAAGACGCCGCGGCTGCCGGCGAGGACGAAGTAGACGACCAGGACCGCCGCGAGAACGAAGTAGGTGATCTTTGCTCGCACGCTGTGCTCTCCGTCGGTGCGCCCGCGGTGGTCCGGGGTGGGGTTCGGTTCGGGTCGCGGCCGGGTCGGTGTCCGGCCGGCGGCGGTCGGAGGCCCGTCGGCCGGGTCAGTCGAGGTCGAGGAAGTGCTCCAGCCCCACCGTGAGGCCCGGCACCTGGCCGATGCGGCGCACGCCCAGCAGGACGCCCGGCATGAAGCTGGAGTGGTGGAGGGAGTCGTGGCGGATGGTGAGCGTCTCCCCCACCCCGCCGAAGAGCACCTCCTGGTGGGCGAGGAGGCCCCGCAGCCGGACCGAGTGGACGGGGACGCCGTCGACGTCGGCGCCGCGCGCCCCGTCCAGAGCCGTGGCCGTGGCGTCGGGCTGCGGTGCACAGCCGGCCTCCGCGCGGGCGGCGGCGACGAGCTGCGCGGTGCGGTGGGCGGTTCCCGAGGGGGCGTCGGCCTTGTTCGGGTGGTGCAGCTCGACGATCTCGGCGGACTCGAAGTACCGGGCGGCCTGCTGGGCGAAGCGCATGGTCAGGACGGCGCCGATGGAGAAGTTCGGGGCGATGAGCACCCCGGTGGCGGGCGAGGCGGCGAGCTGCTCGCGCAGGGTGGCCAGGCGCTCCTCGGTCCAGCCGGTGGTGCCGACGACGGCGTGGATGCCGTGCGCGAGGCAGTGGGCGAGGTTGTCCATGACCGCGTCGGGGCGGGTCAGGTCGACGGCGACCTCGGCGCGGGCCTCGGTCAGCTCCGTCAGCGGGCTGTCGCTGCCGAGCGCGGCGACGAGCTCCATGTCCTGCGCCGCCTCGACGGCCTTGACGGCCTCGGAGCCGATGCGGCCCCTGGCTCCCAGGACGGCGACGCGCAGCGTGTTGCTCATGTTCCAGCTTCCTCGTGGGTCCGCTTGTTCCTCGTGGGTGGCCTGCCCCGGGGGCGGCGCCCCGCAGGGCGCCGCCTCTCAGGCTACGGCGTCGTGCAGGCGGGCGGCCTGCCGGTCCTTGACCGGGCCGATGACGGAGAGCGAGGGACGCTGTCCCAGCACGTCACGGGCCAGTTCGCGGACCTGCTCGGGCGTGACCTCGCCGATGCGGGCCAGCATCTCGTCGACGGAGAGCTGCTCGCCCCAGCACAGTTCGCTCTTGCCGATGCGGCTCATCAGCGCGCCGGTGTCCTCCAGGCCCAGCACGGTCGAGCCGCGCAGCTGGCCGATGGCGCGGGAGATCTCGTCGTCCGTGAGACCGTCCTGCGCCACCCGTGCCAGTTCGTCGCGGCACAGGGCGAGCACCTCCTGCGCGACGGCGGGCCGGCAGCCGGCGTAGACGCCGAACAGGCCGCAGTCGGCGAAGGAGGAGGTGTAGGAGTACACGCTGTAGGCCAGGCCGCGCTTCTCCCGGATCTCCTGGAAGAGCCGGGAGCTCATGCCGCCGCCGAGTGCGGTGTTGAGGACCCCCATGGCCCAGCGTCGCTCGTCGGTCCGGGCGATGCCGGGGACCCCGAGGATGAGGTGGGACTGCTCGGTGCGGCGGTTGTGCACCTCGACGCGGCCGCCGGCCCGCACGGCACGGGAGCCGGTGCGCGGGCCCCTGGGGGTCGCGTCGGCCTCGCCGAGTGCCCCGGCCCGTTCGAAGGCGCGCCGCACCATGCGGACGACCTTGGCGTGGTCGAGGTTCCCCGCGGCGGCCACCACCAGGCGGGTCGGGTCGTAGTGCTTGCGGTAGAAGCGGCGGACCCGGTCGGCGGTGAGCGCGTTGACGGTGTCGACGGTGCCGAGGACGGGGCGGCCCAGCGGGGTGTCGCCGAGCATGGTGTGCGCGAAGAGGTCGTGCACGCAGTCGCCCGGGTCGTCCTCGGTCATCGCGATCTCCTCGAGGATGACGCCGCGCTCGGCGTCGACGTCCTCGGGGGCGATGAGCGAGCCGGTGAGCATGTCGCAGACCACGTCGACGGCGAGCGGCAGGTCGGTGTCGAGGACCCGCGCGTAGTAGCAGGTGTACTCCTTGGCGGTGAAGGCGTTCATCTCGCCGCCGACGGCGTCCACGGCGGCGGAGATGTCCAGCGCGCTGCGCCGCTCGGTGCCCTTGAAGAGCAGGTGCTCCAGGTAGTGGGTGGCGCCGCCGAGCGCGGGCGTCTCGTCGCGGGAGCCGACGTGGGCCCAGATGCCGAAGGTGACGGAGCGGACCGTGGGCAGGGTCTCGGTCACCACCCGCAGGCCGCCGGGCAGGACGGTCTTCTTCACCGTGCCGGCGCCTTCGGTGCCCGGGAGAAGGGTTCGGGTACGGGCGACGGCCCGCCCCCCGGAGGAGGGGCGGGCCGTCGGCCGGGACTTCGCGGACGTCACTTGTCGTTCGCGTCCTTGTCGGCCTTGCCGTCGTCGGCGCCGTTCTCGTCCTCGTCCAGGACGGGGATGAGGGACAGCTTGCCGCGCTGGTCGATCTCGGCGATCTCGACCTGGACCTTCTGGCCCACGCCGAGGACGTCCTCGACGTTCTCCACGCGCTTGCCGCCGGCGAGCTTGCGGATCTGCGAGATGTGCAGCAGTCCGTCCTTGCCGGGGAGCAGGGAGACGAAGGCACCGAAGGTCGTGGTCTTGACGACCGTGCCCAGGTAGCGCTCGCCCACCTCGGGCATCGTCGGGTTGGCGATGCCGTTGATGGTGGTGCGGGCGGCCTCGGCGGAGGGACCGTCGGCGGCACCGATGTAGATGGTGCCGTCGTCCTCGATGGTGATCTCGGCGCCGGTGTCCTCCTGGATCTGGTTGATCATCTTGCCCTTGGGGCCGATGACCTCACCGATCTTGTCCACCGGGATCTTGACGGTGATGATCCGCGGGGCGTGCGGGGACATCTCGTCGGGGACGTCGATGGCCTCCATCATCACGTCGAGGATGTGCAGCCGCGCGTCGCGGGCCTGCTTGAGGGCCGCGGCCAGCACGGAGGCGGGGATGCCGTCGAGCTTGGTGTCGAGCTGGAGGGCGGTGACGAACTCCTTGGTGCCGGCGACCTTGAAGTCCATGTCGCCGAAGGCGTCCTCCGCACCGAGGATGTCGGTGAGGGTGACGTAGTGCGTCTCGCCCTCGATCTCCTGGGAGATCAGGCCCATGGCGATACCGGCGACGGGGGCCTTCAGCGGCACACCGGCGTTCAGCAGCGACATGGTGGAGGCGCAGACCGAGCCCATGGACGTCGAGCCGTTGGAGCCGAGGGCCTCGGACACCTGGCGGATCGCGTAGGGGAACTCCTCGCGCGTCGGCAGCACCGGCACCAGGGCGCGCTCGGCGAGGGCGCCGTGGCCGATCTCGCGGCGCTTGGGCGAGCCCACGCGGCCGGTCTCACCGGTGGAGTACGGCGGGAAGTTGTAGTTGTGCATGTAGCGCTTGCGGGTCACCGGGGAGAGGGTGTCCAGCTGCTGCTCCATGCGCAGCATGTTCAGCGTGGTGACGCCGAGGATCTGGGTCTCGCCGCGCTCGAAGAGGGCGGAGCCGTGGACCCGCGGGATCGCCTCGACCTCGGCGGCCAGGGTGCGGATGTCGGTGACACCGCGGCCGTCGATCCGCTTCTTCTCCTTGATCACGCGCTCGCGGACCAGGGACTTGGTCAGGGAGCGGTAGGCCGCGGAGATCTCCTTCTCGCGCCCCTCGAACTGCGGCAGCAGCTTCTCGGCGGCGAGCTGCTTGACGCGGTCGAGCTCGGCCTCGCGCTCCTGCTTGCCGCCGATGGTCAGCGCCCGGGTGAGCTCCTCGCGGACGGCCTTGGTGAGGGCCTCCAGGACGTCGTCCTGGTAGTCGAGGAAGATCGGGAACTCGCCGGTCGGCTTGGCGGCCTTGGCGGCGAGGTCGGACTGGGCGCGGCAGAGGACCTTGATGAAGGGCTTGGCGGCCTCCAGACCGGCGGCCACCACCTCCTCCGTGGGGGCCTCGGCGCCACCGGCGACGAGCTGGATGGTCTTCTCGGTGGCCTCGGCCTCGACCATCATGATCGCGACGTCACCGTCGGGCAGGACGCGGCCGGCCACGACCATGTCGAAGACGGCGTCCTCGAGCTCGGAGTGGGTCGGGAAGGCGACCCACTGGCCCTTGATGAGGGCGACGCGGGTGCCGCCGATGGGGCCGGAGAAGGGCAGGCCGGCGAGCTGCGTGGAGCAGGAGGCGGCGTTGATGGCGACCACGTCGTAGAGGTGGTCGGGGTTGAGCGCCATGATCGTCTCGACGATCTGGATCTCGTTGCGCAGGCCCTTCTTGAAGGAGGGGCGCAGCGGCCGGTCGATGAGACGGCAGGTGAGGATCGCGTCCTCGGAGGGCCGGCCCTCGCGGCGGAAGAAGGAGCCGGGGATCTTGCCGGCCGAGTACATCCGCTCTTCGACGTCGACCGTGAGCGGGAAGAAGTCGAGCTGGTCCTTGGGGTTCTTGGACGCGGTGGTGGCCGAGAGGACCATCGTGTCGTCGTCCAGGTACGCCACGGCGGAGCCGGCGGCCTGCTTGGCCAGGCGGCCCGTCTCGAAGCGGATCGTGCGGGTGCCGAAGGTGCCGTTGTCGATCACGGCTTCGGCGTAGTAGGTGTCGTTCTCCACCAAAGGGATGTCTCCTCGTCTGCGTCCCGCGGATGCGTCGCGCGGGACCTTCTGTGGCGGAGCGCCTCATCGGGCCACTGGGGCCGGTCTTCGATCGAAGCTCCCGGTGGGACGGTGCCGGCTGTCGCGGGCGCCCGTCGTCGTCATCCGAGGGCCACTACCGAGGACCGGCGGCCTGAAGGCGCCCCGACCTCGTTCGTCGTGGTACGTGGTGCGTGTGCTGTTGTGGGTCCAGACTACAAAGCTTCGGCTCCGGGAGCCTCGTCGGCGGTCCGGGCCGGGCGGCGTCGCCCGGCCTGCGGGGATGGTCCCCGCGGAAGGCCACGCGTATGCCAAAGGGAGCGGCTCCCTGCGGGGAACCGCTCCCTTTCGAGGCGTCTTACTTCGCGCCCGCCGCACCGCGGCGGATGCCGAGGCGCTCCACGAGCTGGCGGAAGCGGGTGATGTCCTTCTTCGCCAGGTACTGCAGGAGGCGGCGGCGCTGGCCGACCAGCAGCAGCAGACCGCGGCGGGAGTGGTGGTCGTGCTTGTGCGTCTTGAGGTGCTCGGTGAGGTCCGAGATGCGACGGGTGAGCATCGCGACCTGGACCTCCGGCGAACCGGTGTCGCCTTCCTTCGTGGCGAACTCGGTCATGATCTGCTTCTTCGTTGCGGCGTCCAGCGACACGCTTACTCCTTGGGGTGGTGGTCCGGAGCGTCCCTGGTCTGCTTCACAGGGTGTCTTCGAAAGCTCGGTTCGGACCACCGACAACCTTACCAGGAGTGAACGGCTCCCCCGACCGGGTGGTCGGGGGAGCCGTCGGTGCAGGTCACGCGCGCGGGGTGCGGTCAGCTGGTGAGGCCGCGCACCTTTCCGTACACGTCGAGCACCGCCAGGCACAGCGGCACCAGCGACAGCAGGACGAGGCCGTCGAAGACGTCGAAGACCCGGCCCCAGAAGGGGGTGACGCCCTTGCGCGGGACGACGAGGCCGACGCCGACGAGCAGGGCCGCGGCGGCGGCGATGGAGCCGGAGAACCAGATGGTGTGGATGTTCAGCGGCGCCCAGTCGTCGTACTGCAGGATCTGCTGGATGACGTCTGTCGGCGGGTGGAGCGCGATGCCGAGGATCAGCAGGACCAGGGTGAGGATGCCGGCGATCGTCAGGCAGGCGACCTGCGAGGTGTAGTCGAAGAGCCGGGCGCGCAGCATGATCGTGATGCCGGCGGCGAGAGCGAGGAACTGCGCCCACATGTTGTCGGAGAAGCCCAGGACCACGCCGGCGGAACCGACGACGAGGGCGGAGCAGCCGGCGACGAGGCCGAGCAGCAGCTCGTGTCCGCGGCGGGCCTGGTTCTCGATGCGGTGGTAGTCGACGGTCTCCGGCTCGCTGGAGCGGTTGTTCTCGTAGGAGCGGCCGCTGCCGATCTGGTCGGGCGAGCGGTAGCCGATGGGCAGCCGGGCGAAGCGGGCGGAGAGGCCGGGGAGCCAGGCGACGACGGCGATGGCGACGACGGCGGTGACGGCCGCGACCTCGCGGGCGCCGGCGTCGGCCAGGATGGCGCCGAAGACGGCGAGGGTGCCGACGGCCGCGAGGAAGGCGGCGGCGACGAACGGGGCGTCACCTCGGGGCAGCAGCACCACGAGGAGGACGGCGGCCACCAGGACCACGACGCAGCCCAGCAGGAACTGCAGGCGCCCCGGTCCCTGGCCGGTGTCGACGGGCAGGATGCCGCTGCCGGCCAGCAACAGGTGCGGCAGGGCGGCCAGTCCGAGCGCGATGGAGGAGGAGTGGTCGTCGTAGACGCGGGCGCGCACCCCGGCGAGGGTCACCAGGACGACGCCGGTGACGCCGGCGATGATGCCGGCGAGGCTGTGCATGTCGCGGTTGACCGGATAGGCGAACCACAGCGCGAACGCCATCATCGTCAGGAGCAGTACGCCGGCGGTGAGACCGACGACGTTCATGAACTCGTCGCTCCAGCGGTTGCGGTTGCGCTTGACCGCCGCGGCGACGGCGTCGGAGACGTCGTCGAAGACGGGCAGCGGCAGCGACTCCGCGAAGGGCCGGAGCAGCAGCAGGTCCCCGTCGAGGATCTGCTGTTGTGCGAGTGACTGGCCGGCGTCCAGGACCGTGCCGTCGCGGCGGACGAGGTGGTAGCCGGTGGGCGCGCCCTCCGCCTGGGACTGGCCGGACAGGCGCAGGATCTCCGGGTAGATGTCGACGAGTGCGACGTCCTCGGGCAGTGCCACGTCGATCCGTGCGTCCGGGGCGGCGACGGTGACCCGGCAGAAGCCGGTGCCTGCGGTCGTGCTCACCTGGCGGTTCCCCCTATCCGTTGGGTGTGTGACGCGTCGCGCCCGGCATTGCGGAAGTGGGCCCGTCCGCTTTGGTGGTCGACAGGGCCTTTGGCGGGTGAAGTCCCGCGACCCCTCCGGCATCCTCCGCGGCAGGTCCGTGGCGCGCTCGCGGGGCGTCAGCGTACCGCCCTCCCGGGGGGTTGCCCCACCCGCCCTTCGGCTTGACTCTTAACAGTAGGATCAACGCCTGCGTTGGGCCACGCCATTGGCCTGGGGGACCGTCGGACACATCAAACGGGGGCGGTCCAGGACTGCGAGATGCACGAAGGACTGATGCCTCGGTGAGCGTTGTCATCGTCAAGCGCCCGCCCCGCGCGCTGCCACCCGACGTCCCCGGGGAGGAGGTGATGCTGGAGGCGCCTCCGGAGCTGCCCCGCGAGGGCGGCGACGACAACATGCTCATGAACCTGTTGCCGATGCTGGGCATGGTGTCCTCCGCCGGCTTCCTCTTCATGGGCAACCAGCCGTTCATGAAGATCATGGGCGGTGTCATGGTCGTCTCGACGATGGCCATGGCGCTGGCTCAGATCGCCAAGGCCCGGCAGGGGCCCTCGGGCCAGATGGTGCAGGAACGCCAGGACTACCTGAAGTACCTGTCGCAGAAGCGCCGGGAGGTGCGGCGCACCGCCCGCCGGCAGCGGGACGCCCAGCTCTTCATCCACCCCGACCCCGCGCAGCTGTGGTCGGTGGTGGCCGAGGGCAAACGCGTCTGGGAACGCCGCGCCTCGGACGTCGACTTCGCCCAGGTCCGCATGGGCCTGGGGCCGCAGCAGCTCGCGACGCCGCTGCGCGCCCCCGAGACCGCGCCGGTGGACGAGCTGGAGCCCCTCACCGCCCACGCGATGAAGGAGTTCCTGGACAAGCACGGCTTCCTGGAGAACCTGCCGCTGGCGGTGTCGCTGCGCGCCTTCTACCACCTGACGATCTCCGGCGATCCCGACACCGTGTACGGCAGTTCGCGCGCGATCCTCGCGCAGCTGTGCACCCTGCACTCGCCCGAGGACCTGGTGGTCGCCGTCGTGGCGGCCGAGGGTGCGCAGGCCGAGTGGGAGTGGACGAAGTGGCTCCCGCACGTGCAGGACAAGACGGTGGACGGCGCGGGTACCCGCCGCCTGGTCGTCGGTGACCTCGGCGAGGTCGAGGAGATGCTGGCGGACGAGCTGGACGGCCGCAGCCGCTTCAACCCGCAGGGTCCGCCGGTCTCGGACACCCCGCACGTGGTCATCGTCCTGGACGGCGGCGAGGTGCCGATCGACTCGGTCATCGCGGGCGCCGAGGGACTCCAGGGCGTGACGATCATCGAGATCGTCCCCGGTGAACTGGACGAGATCCGCGGCGGTCTGGCGGTGCAGGTGTGGCCGGGCAAGCTGGTGCTGGAGGCGGCGAGCGGCGCGGTCTACAACGGCGTCGTCGACACTCTCTCGGTCTCCGAGGCCGAGTCGCTGGCGCGTCAGTTGGCGCCGCTGCGGGCGGGTTCGGGCGCCGACGGCGAGGAACCGCTGCTGAGCAACCTGGACTTCACCGACCTGATGGGCATCGGCGACGCCGGCAGTGTCGACGTCTCGCGCACCTGGCGTCCCCGCACCCTGCGGGAGCGGCTGCGGGTCCCGATCGGTGTGGGCCAGGACGGCCAGTCGATCATGCTGGACATCAAGGAGGCCTCGCAGGAGGGCATGGGTCCGCACGGCCTGTGCGTCGGCGCCACCGGTTCGGGTAAGTCGGAGCTGCTGCGCACCCTGGTGCTCGGCCTGGCCGTCACCCACTCCTCGGAGACGCTGAACTTCATCCTCGCGGACTTCAAGGGTGGTGCGACGTTCACCGGCATGTCGGAGATGCCGCACGTCGCCGCCGTCATCACCAACCTCGCCGACGACCTGACGATGGTCGACCGCATGCGCGACTCGATCACGGGTGAGCTCCAGCGCCGTCAGGAGCTGCTCCGCTCCGCCGGCAACTACGCCAACATCACCGACTACGAGAAGGCGCGCGCCGCCGGTGCCGCGCTGGACCCGCTGCCCTCGCTGGTGATGGTCCTCGACGAGTTCTCCGAACTCCTCACCGCCAAGCCCGACTTCATCGACATGTTCATCCAGATCGGCCGTATCGGCCGTTCGCTGGGTGTGCACATGCTGCTCGCCTCGCAGCGTCTGGAGGAGGGCAAGCTGCGCGGTCTGGACACCTTCCTGTCGTACCGCATCGGTCTGCGCACCTTCTCGGCGGCCGAGTCGCGGACCGCGATCGGTGTGCCGGACGCGTACCACCTGCCCAACGTCCCCGGTGCCGGCATCCTGAAGTACGACACCGAGACGATGATCCAGTTCAAGGCGGCCTACGTCTCGGGGCCCTACCGCGGCCCCGGCGGCGTCATCGGGCGCAGCGGCGGCACGGTCCGCCGGCTGCCGGTGCCCTTCACCGCGTCCTGGGTGGACGCACAGGTCGTCGAGGAGCCGGTGGTCGAGGAGCCGCTGGAGCCGCAGCAGGACGACGCGCTGGCCGACACGGTCCTCGACGTCATCGTGCAGCGCATGCAGAACCAGGGCCCGCCCGCCCACCAGGTGTGGCTGCCCCCGCTGGAGGAGTCGCCGACCGTCAACCAGCTCCTGCCGGCGCTCTCCGTCACCCCGGAGCGGGGTCTGCACGCGGCCGAGTTCCCGGGTCTCGGGCGGCTCGCGGTGCCGGTGGCCCTGGTGGACAAGCCGTTCGAGCAGCGGCGTGACGTCATGTTCCTGGACTTCTCCTCCGGCGCCGGTCACGGTCTGGTCGTCGGTGGTCCGCAGTCCGGCAAGTCCACGCTGATCCGGTCGATGATCGCCTCGTTCGCCCTCACCCACACCCCTGCCGAGGTGCAGTTCTACTGCCTCGACTTCGGTGGCGGCGGCATGCTGGCCCTGGACGGGCTGGCGCACGTGGGCGGGGTCGCCTCGCGTCTGGACGCGGAGAAGGTGCGCCGTACGGTCGCCGAGGTCGTGGGCATCCTCAACGAGCGGGAGGAGTTCTTCCGCGCCAACACCATCGACTCGATGGCCACCTACCGGCAGCGCCGCGCACAGGGCGTCTACCCGGACCAGAAGTGGGGCGACGTCTTCCTGGTCATCGACGGCTGGGCGACGTTCAAGACCGACTACGAGCAGCTCGACCCGGTCATCCTCGACATCGCGGCCCGCGGTCTCGGTTTCGGCATCCACCTGGTCGTCGGCTCGGCCCGCTACACCGAGGTCCGTCCGGCGCTCCGCGACCAGCTGCTCAACCGTGTGGAGCTGCGGCTGGGCGACCCGATGGAGTCGGAGTTCGACCGCAAGCGGGCGGAGAACGTGCCGATGGGCCGCCCCGGTCGTGGTCTGTCGCCCGACAAGCTGGACTACCTGGCGGCGCTGCCCCGCATCGACGGCGACCCCGACTCGGAGACGCTGAGCGACGGCATGGCGCACCTGGTCGCCACGGTCAACGAGGCCTGGCAGGGCGCGCCCGCCCCGCGGGTCCGGATGCTGCCGACGACGCTGCACGTCAGCGAGCTGCCCAAGGGCAACGACTACCCGGAGCACGGCATCGCGATCGGTGTCGACGAGACGACGCTGTCGCCGGCGTTCATCGACTTCGAGAGCGACCAGCTCCTGGTCATCTACGGCGAGAGCGAGTCCGGCAAGTCCTCGCTGCTGCGGCTGCTGACCAAGCAGATCGCGGAGCGGTACTCCACGGACAAGGCGCTGATGGTGGTGGCCGACTACCGCCGTGCGCTGCTGGGCGAGGTCCCCGAGTCGCACCTGTACAAGTACTGTGCGGCGGGACCGCAGCTCCAGGAGGTCATCAGCGGTCTGGCCGGTTCGCTGGGCCGCCGCATGCCGGGGCCGGACGTCACGCCGCAGCAGCTGCGGGACCGCTCCTGGTACGACCTGCCGGACGCGTTCGTCATCGTCGACGACTACGACCTGGTGGCGACGGGCAGCGGCAACCCGCTGCAGCCGCTGCTGGAGTACCTGCCGTTCGCCCGTGACGTGGGTCTGCGCCTGATCCTGGCACGCAGCTCCTCGGGCGCCGGCCGGTCCTCGTTCGAGCCGGTCATGCAGCGGACGAAGGAGCTGGGCGCGCAGGGCCTGATCCTCTCCGGTGACCCGGCGGAGGGCCCGCTGATGGGCAACGTGAAGGCGACCCGCCTCACGCCGGGCCGTGCCCAGTTCGTGACCCGTAAGCGGGGCGCGCAGCTCGTCCAGACGGGCTGGCTGCCCGCCGGCGGGCGGTAGGCCCCGGCCCGCGCAGGACGAAGCGGCGGCGCTCCCCTTTCGGGGGGGCGCCGCCGCTTGGCGTAGGGGGTGTGGGGCCGGTCTGAGGGACGCGTCCGCCGACGCGGTGGACGCGGGCCCCGTGGTGGCCCGGTGGTCAGCCGAACGCGCCCTGGGCGGGCGGTGTGGCCCCGCCTCGGCCGCCGCGCCCGGTCTCGCCCTGGGCGTTGGGGGCGGTCGTGGGGTCCAGCGGGTTCACGCGGCGGCGTCCGCGGGCCACGTTCTCCCCGGCGCGCCCGCCCCGGTCGGCCGGCGCGCGGCCGTCGGGGGTGCCGAACGGGTCCGGTCCGGCGGGGGCCGCGGGAACCTCCCACCGGGCGTGCAGCTGCGGTCCGCCACGGCTCTGTCCGCCCTTGCCGCCGCGACCGCCCCGGCCGAACATCCCGCCCAGCGCGCCGGCGATCTGGCCCAGCGCCATGATGCCGTACGCGGTCTGGGTGCCGGAGCCGCCGCTGCCGGAGCCTGTGTCGTGGGCGGCGGCGTCCGGTCCGTCGCCGGACGGGGTGGCCGGGGGCGCCGGGGCGGCTGCCGCGCTCTCCAGGTGGACGGCGGTCTCCTCGAAGGCCGGGAGGGAGTCGTCGACCGAGGTCTTGAGCCGGTCCCAGTCGGCGCCGAAGGCCTCGGCGGCCGGGCCCTGCCAGTGGTGGGCGCGCACCCGCGCCACGTGGCGGTCGAGGTCGCGGACCATCTCGTCGAGGTGGGCGCCCATGTCGCGCCAGCCGGCCGCCGCGTCCTGCATGGCCTCGGGGTCGTTCTCGCCGGTCACTGCGCCTCCCGTATGGCCTCGGCCCGCGTGAGGGACGCGACCAGTTCGTCCTCGGTGTCCTGCTGGCCGCGGGCGGTCTCGGTCAGCCCGTGCCCGACCTCGCCGAGGCGCTGCTGCAGGGCGGCCAGGACCCGTTCGGCCTCGGCGAACAGCTCGGCCTGGCGGCCTGCCTCCGGCCCGGTGCCGAGACGGGCACCGAGCGCCTCGCCGTCGGCCCGCCGGCGGAAGCGGGTCAGGGCTCTGCCCAGCTCGTCGGCGTGTTCCTGGAACGCCGCGCCCAGGCGCCGCAGTTCCTCGGTGTCGACCCGCACCTCGTCGGACATCTCGTCACTCCCCGTCAGTGATGGCACGGCGCCGCCTCGTCACCGTCCCTCCACAGCGTCGGCCGGCGGGCCGGTGGGGCTCCGTCGCGGCAGGGTGGGGGCGGGTGGATGGGCGAGCGCCGTTCCCAGGTCTAGCACACCGCTGCCGCACTCCACTTCGCCCGTGTGGAGCCGGTGCCGGGGCCGGGTTCCGCCGCGGGGAGGTCCTGTGGAGACCTCGCGAAGGCCGCGCCCTCCTCGTCCCCCGAGCGGCGGCCGTCCGGTGACGGCGTGACAGGTCATGGCCGTTGTGGCGGGCGGGGGTGCCCCGACCGGTCCGCCTTGACGTCGGCTTTGCCCGCCTCACTACACTCCTCGTACGGTACGGCACTCCTGTTCGCCGTACCACGGGTGCGTCTGGGGGCAGAGATGAGCAACTACAGCGGTAACGAACGGCAGATCGGCGACGAGGAACTGATGGACGTCGCCCAGGACCCTGAGCAGGCCCGGCGCCTGCGCAAGGCACTGCAGACCCTGGCGACCAACCCCAACGTGGGGGGCAGGATCAAGGAGATGGCGCAGGAGGTGCTCTCCGGCCACATCGGCATGAAGGACGCCATCCAGGATCCCCGCTACATGGACGCCCTGGGCGAGCGCATGACGGAGATTCGCCGCAAGGCCGAGGACATGACCTCGCAGGAGCGCGAGGAGGCGCGGGAGAAGGCCGCGGCCTGGATGCGCGCCCAGGAGGCCGAGGAGGACAAGGAGCGTGCCGAGCTGGACGGGCCGTCGCTGAACATCGTGACGGGCCGCCGCGGCGGCCGGGGCGGCGTCAGCCACCGCGGCTGACCTCGTCTGCGGCTACGGCTGCATTGCTGCGGCTGCGGGCCGTGTCGGCGCCCGGTGCGGGTGCGGACGGCGAGTGGTGGGGGCGCCGGGTGGAGGGGCCCGGGGGCGGGGGGGTTGTGCGGGCCCGTGGCCGGGGGGCGTGCCGGCCGCGGGGGTGGGTGGGGGGTGGGGGGGGCGGGGGGTGGGGGCCGGGGGGGC